>JAPSGM010000198.1 GCA_031177555.1 Chloroflexota bacterium | reverse complement strand
CCCAGCAGCGGCACGCGCTTCACCTCGCGGCCCAGGGCCAGCTGCGCCATGTCGGCGTACTGCCCGTCGTTCGCCTCGATGCACACGACGTGCTCGTAGCGATCGGCGATCGACCGCAGTTCGTCGCCGAGCATGGGGTGGATGCGGATCGGGCGGAAGAGGGCGTGGTCCGGCGCCACCGGGGCCGCCACGCGGGACACGATGCCGTAGGCGATCACCAGCACCGGCGCGTCCACGTTCCAGCCGTGCTCGTACAGCGCGTAGCGCTGCGCCACCTCCACGTGACGATGCTTGGCGGCGTAGTACTGGCGCAGGTACTCGTCCGCGTCCGCCGTGGCCGGCTCGCCGGCGTTGGCCCCGTGCTCGTACATCAGCACGCCGGCGAAGAAGCGCGGGCTGCCCGGCTCGTGTTGGCCCAGCGCCGGCATCTGGCGCTGGGCCACCGGCAGGTCGGCGGCCAGCGCGTCCAGGTCGACCACCTCGTTGAGGTGAGCCACGAACGTGTCCGACAGGAGGACCACCGGGCTGAGCGACTCCTCGGCGGCGTTGAACGCCTGCATCGTGACCCGGAACGACTCCTCGACGCCGTTGGGGTAGAAGGCGATGGGGGTGTAGTCCCCGGTGCTGCCGTAGCGGACCTGCATCACGTCGCCCTGGCCGGGCATGGTCGGCATGCCGGTCGCCGGGCCGACCCGCTGGACGTTGACGAACACGCTCGGCACGCCCACCTTCTGCGCGTAGCCCACCGCCTCCTGCATCAGGCTGAAGCCGGGGCCCGATGTGGCCGTGAACGCCTTGGCGCCCGCCAGCGAGGCGCCGATGACGGCGTTGGCGCTGGCGATCTCGTCCTCGGCCTGCAGGAAGCGGAACTCCGGGTGCTCGGCCGCCCAGCCGGACGCGACGTTCAGGATCTCGGTGGACGGCGAGATCGGATAGCCGGCGTAGTAGCTGGCGCCGGCCGCCACCGCGCCGCGAAAGACGGCCTCGTTGCCCTGGGTCAGCCTGCGCATCGGGTCAGCCGGCCTCCCCAGGCGGGTCCGCAGGGGCTTCCTTGGCGCGAGCCTCGTGGGCGGCGACGGCCTCCGGGATCATCTCGATCGCCAGGTCCGGGCAGTAGCGCTCGCACAGCCCGCAGAGGATGCAGTTGTCCTCCTCGATGATCGCGTCGTTGCGCAGGACGAGCGTGTCCTTGGGGCAGATCTCGACGCAGATGTCGCAGCGCTTGCAGAAGACCGGGTTCCAGCTGATGTTGCGGTAGTCAACCCAGCGGATCCCGTCCTTGTGGTCGTCGGAGATTCCGGAGCCGAACGCGATCGCCCCCGCTGCCCGGTCACGTGTCATGGCCCGGCCAATGTTACGACAAGGGCCGCGACCCGAAGGTCGCGGCCCGGTGCGCGAACCTCTGGCGGATCAGCGAAGCTGGCCGCGGATGGCCCCGCCAGGGAACTCGTCGTTGTGGATGTTGATGTAGTAGTTCTCGAGGTCGGCGAAGAGGTCCACCAATTCCTCGCGAGGAACGGTCACGCAGTCGGAGACCGTGGCAGTGGATCCGTAGGCGGTGGGTGCCTCCATCGGAGCACCGAACAGGTGGATCGCAATGCCTCCAGCCACCCCTGCGGGAGCCTGGTGGATATGCCCACCCCAGATCGCGTCGTTCGTGGGATCGGCGTCGGTCCCGCCGATGCCCGTCCAGGAGAGGGTGTAGCACAGCGTCTCGTGGCCAACGTTGATGTTGAACGTGGCAGTCCCCATGGCGTCGGGGTCGCCACCGCCCGGCTCCTGCGCACCCGTCATTGGAACGGAGATGGTCCGCCCGCCCCCGGCGGCCAGGGCGCTGCCAAGCACCAACGCTGCCAGCGTCGCTGCCCCCATCAACGCCAACACGGATCTGAACGTTCTCCGCATGGTCTCCTCCTTTGGTGTTGGAAGCTAAGGCAGCCGGACAGCAGGCCCCGCATTCCATACGCCAATAGTTTCGGTTCGGTGCGCGGACGCACCACTCCGCGCGCTGAGCCTGTGGCTACCTGCGGAAGACCCGGCCGCGTCGAGCAAGGAGTGCGATAGGCACCAGGACCAGGAGGAGGGCAACGGCGACGGCCGCGATGAGGGGCGGCTCGAGCAACAGCGATTCCCCTGCGGGAGAAGGGGTGGCGGCAGAGTCGGACGACTCGGTCGTTGACATCGGCGTGGGGCTGGTCGTGGCGGCAGGTGTCACGCTCGGGGACGGCTCTGGCGTCGGGCTGGGGCTTGGGCTCGGCGTCGGGGTCGGCGTGGCCACCGGCTGGAGATTCGTGTCGAGCTGGGTGTGATGCTTCCACAGGTACTCGCGGATGGTGAGGCCGGAACGGTGAACCTTACGGGCAATCTCGCGCCCCAGGTAGCGGTAGTGCCACGGCTCGTAGTGAAAGCACGTGGCCTCCGAGAAGAGGGCGCCACCCTCCCCTCGTGGGTAGCTCAGCACCCAGCCGTACTTCCAGGCGTTGTCGAACATCCACCGCCCTGTCGGAGTCGTCATCCAGTCGCCGGGAAGAGAGCTTGGACCCCCTTCCGACTTGAAGTCGATCGTCAGGCCGAGCTGATGCTCAGAGTGCCCGGGTCGCTGGGAATATGTGATGGCGTCCTCGTAGCCATCGAGCGCGACCCAGCCATTGAACGATCCGACCTGCTCTCTGTAGCTCCGGTAGGGGCTGATGACCTCGATAGGCGTGCCGTTCTCGGCCGCCGCCTGGGCCAGAGCACGGAGATCGTCGATCGCCACCTCGCGGATCAGGCCCGGGCCGGCGATGCCCGCCTCGCTGACCGGCACGAGGTCGGGTGGGACGTAATTGCGTGGGACCCGCAGCAGCCAATCCACCAGGGTGATGCTCCAGTCGTCGTAGCCGCGCGGGACAGTGAGCACATTCTTCAGGTCGCACTCGGGCAGCGGGCCGACGGCACGGACCGCGGGCGCGGCGCTGCCCCCGAAGGCGAGGAGCGCGGCGACGAGGGCGAGGGCAGCGGAGGCCCTGCGGCGTGGGCGCATCGCCCCCTACCATACCCCGGTGATCGTTCGAACGAGCCAGCGGGCCGTCAGCCTGGCCGTCGTGCTGGCACTGGTCGCCGGCTGCGGCGCCACCGACCCCTCCCCGCCTCCGTCCACCGACGGCACGCCGGTCTCCGGGGCACCCGCGCCGTCCGAAGTGCCGGCATCAGCCTCCGCCTCGCCGACCGAGCCGCAGCCGATCCGTTTCCCGCTGGCAGTCGTCACCGGCATCATGAACCTGAAGCCGGTGATCACCGTTAGCGAGCTTCGCAGGCTCGCCCGACGCGGCGAGCTCGTTGTGCCCTGCGGCGTGGACGTCCGACGGCCGAACGTGCGGGACAGCGGCTCCTGCGTCGCTGCCGACGAGATCGGTCCCCTGCTGGGGGCGAACCAGGATCGGGTGGCGCTCCTTCCACCCGGCCTCGTGGAGCCCGCCACGAAGGTGCTGCCGCTTCCCGGGGACGGGCCCTTCGGGCTCTTCGGGCCGGACCTGTTCGGCGACCCGGAGGCGCGGGCTCTCGACTACCCGATCACCGGCGTGGCGACGCCGGGCACGGATGGGTTTGACGCGACCTGGGCGGCCTACGACGACTCGCAGATCTGGACGCTGACGAACCTCGGCAGCCTGTGCGCCGATCGCTGGGCGGCGCACCAGGCCGCGACGCTCGGCAAGGGCTGGCACTGGATCTTCAACGGCGGCACCGCCCGCTACGCCGCGCCGGCACAGGTTGATCCGCCCGACTCCATCGCCACCGCCGTGCCCGTCGCTCCCATCGATACCGGCAACGACGGTGCGACGGCTGCGGTCGTCCGTCGCTCGGACGTCGCGATCGCGGACCACGAGTGCCCGGTCGTGCCGTCCTCGAGCTGGGTCCCGAGGGCCATCAGCGATCCGATGAACGTCTTCAGCGTCCCGGAGGACGTGCTGCCCGAGTGGCGGGACACTCTCGGCCTCGACGCGGTCTACCTGGCGGCCAACCACCTGAGCGACCAGGGCGTGGAGGGCATCCGCTCCACCCTGGAGCTCATGGACGAGTACGGCATCCGGCGGACCGGGCTGGGCATGAACCTTCGCGAGGCGCTCGAGCCCACGTACGTCGAC
>JAPSGM010000402.1 GCA_031177555.1 Chloroflexota bacterium | reverse complement strand
TTGCCTTGCACTTGACGCAGTAGGCATTGGTCGCCATCGCTGGGTAGCCTCCTTCTCCGGCAGCATGCGCCGGTCTGTGGTTACCGTTCCCCGCTTCGGCCGCCGATCGTCGCCGGTGAGCCTGCCCGGGGATCGCCCTCCTGCTGCCGGTCCTTCTGCCACAGCAGGTGGATGCCGGCCAGCCCGGCATCGATACAGCGTGCCTCCGCGGCCTCCTTCGCCGCGCCTTCCAGGAACGTTCCTTCGATCCGCTGTGCATACGCTGCACAGACCGTTCCCGCACGGAGCCCCGCGAGGCTCGCCAGCACGAACAGCGCCGACGACTCCATCTCGAGGTTCGCAACGCCCTGGCGCCGCAGCTCCTCCGCGAGCTGAGGATACCGAACCGGGAGCGTGCGCATCGCCCTTCCCTGCGGAGCGTAGAATCCGCTCGCGGTGGCGGTCAGCCCGAGATGGTGGGCGAACCCCAGCCGCTGGCAGGCCGTCTGCAGGGCCGACACCACGTCGCGGTGGGCGATGGCGGGATACCCGGGATGCACGTAGAAGTCAGTGGTGTTCTCCAATCGGACGGCACCGATGGAGATGACGAGGTCGCCGAGCGCGATCTCGGGCTGCAGGCCACCGCTGGATCCGACGCGGATGAACGTGGGCCAATCGGTGATCTCCATCACCTCGGCCAGCACGATCTCGACGTTGTCGGGGCCCATCCCGGTGGACATGGCCGAGATGGGCATCCCGCGGTAGGTGCCGGTGGCGGTCGTGATCTCCCGGTTGCTCCGCCGCAGGGAGACCTCGTCCCACCGGTCAGCCACCCTGGCCACCCGACCCGGGTCCCCGACCAGCAGCACGTACTCGGCCAGCTCCCCGCGCTCGAGCGCGATGTGGTACTGGTGGCCGCCCGTCGCCGGGGAATCGGCGTGGGTCAGGTCTGCCAAGTTCAGGCGCACCTCCTTCTGAGCGTGGACCGGTCAGGTCGGCGGGAGTATACGCCGCACTCGTGAGCGTGAACGCGTGCTCGGAGCGGGATCGGCCGGCCTCGTGTCGTCGACGACCGGCAGCGGCACCAGCCGAGCGACCGCCCGCTCCACCGGGCTGTGCCGCTCGGCGCCGATGTCGCGCGGCGCCGACGGCCCGCGGCCGTCGTCGTTTGGCGTCTCTGCCGCTGGACGCGCCAGTGCCCGGCGCACCCGATCGAGCAGGCCCGGTCGCGTCGCGGCCAGCGCGCCGGTTGCGGCCAGCAGGGCCGCCGCCAGGGCGAGCCACGGGGCGACGTCGCGGCCCGCGTCGCCGGAGGTCGGGCGCATGCCCGCCGGGCCACCCGCGCGCGGCCCGGGCGTGATGCTCGGTTCGGGACGCGGCAGCCTCGAAGCTCTCAACCGGGGCACCGCCAGGTCCGGCGCGCGCGTCGGCGGGCCGGCCGTCGGGATGCCGAGCGGACCGGTGCCGCCGGTGCCCTGCGTGCCACCGCCCGCGACGCTTCCCGCCACCGGGTCGGAGTTGGCCGGCGTACCGGCCGAGGCCAGGACCCGGACGTCGTCGGACCTGCGCGGCCAGAGCCGGTAGCCGCGCTGCGGCTGCTGGCCCGACGTTTCCTGGCCCAGGACTCCGGTCAGCTCGAGCGTCGCGCCGAGGGCG
>JAPSGM010000197.1 GCA_031177555.1 Chloroflexota bacterium | reverse complement strand
GGGCAGGTCCAGCCCCTCGCGCAGGAGGTTGATGCCCACCAGCACGTCGTACACGCCCAGGCGCAGGTCGCGCAGGATCTCGACGCGCTCCAGGGTGTCCACCTCGGAGTGCAGCCACTGGACCTTGATGCCCAGCTCGGCCAGGTAGTCGGCCAGGTCCTCGGCCATCTTCTTGGTCAGCGTCGTCACCAGCACCCGCTCGCCGCGGCCCACCGTCTCGCGGATCTCGGCCAGCAGGTCGTCGATCTGGCCGGCGGTGGGGCGCACCAGGATCTTCGGGTCGACCACGCCGGTCGGCCGGATGAACTGCTCGGCCACCCGCTGCGCCCGCTCGGTCTCGTAGGGGCCGGGCGTGGCCGACATGTAGACGACCTGGTTCATGTGGTCCTCGAACTCCTCGAAGGTCAGCGGGCGGTTGTCCAGCGCCGAGGGGAGGCGGAACCCGAAGTCGACCAGGATCTCCTTGCGGGTCCGGTCGTTCTTGTACATGCCGTGCACCTGCGGGATCGAGATGTGGCTCTCGTCCATGATCAGCAGGTAGTC
Organism: Chloroflexota bacterium; assembly: GCA_031177555.1. Taxonomy (GTDB): domain Bacteria; phylum Chloroflexota; class Limnocylindria; order QHBO01; family QHBO01; genus JAPSGM01. The sequence goes on along the minus strand of JAPSGM010000197.1, from coordinate 3,592 downwards.
GGTCGGGAAGTAGTCGATCAGCGTCCACGGCCGCGACCCCGGCTCGCGGCCCGCCAGGTGGCGCGAGTAGTTCTCGATCCCGGAGCAGAAGCCGACCTCGCGCATCATCTCCAGGTCGAACTGGGTCCGCTGCCGCAGGCGCGCGCCCTCAAGCTCGCGGCCCTGGTCGGCCAGCCAGCGTACCCGCTCCTCCAGCTCGGCCTCGATGTTCTCGATGGCGACCAGCATCTTGTCGCGCGGCGTGACGTAGTGGGTGGCGGGGTAGATGTTCACCTCGCGTCGCTCCGCCAGCACCTCGCCGGTCAGCTCGTCGATCTCCACGATGCGCTCGATCTCGTCACCGAAGAAGTCGACCCGCACGATGTAGTCGCCGGAGACCGGCGCGAACTCCAAGACGTCGCCGCGCACGCGGAAGCGCGAGCGCGCGAGCTGAGCGTCGTTGCGCTGGTACTGCAGGTCGACCAGGTGGCGCAGGACGCCGTCGCGGCGGTATCGGCCTCCCACCTTGAGGTTGAGGACGGTCGAGCCGTAATCGATCGGCGCCCCGATGCCGTAGATGCACGACACCGAGGCCACGATGATCACGTCGCGCCGCTCGAACAGCGCCCGCGTGGCGTTGTGGCGCAGGCGGTCGATCTCGTCGTTCCGCGACGAGTCCTTCTCGATGTACGTATCCGATCGCGGGAGGTAGGCCTCCGGCTGGAAGTAGTCGTAGTAGCTGACGAAGTACTCGACCGCGTTGTCCGGGAAGAACTCGCGGAACTCCTGGTACAGCTGCGCCGCCAGCGTCTTGTTGTGCGCCATCACCAGGGTCGGCTTCTGGACTTCCTGGATGAGCCATGCGGCCGTGGCCGTCTTCCCGGTGCCTGTCGCGCCCAGGAGGACCTGGTGCTTCAGCCCCTCCCGCAGCCCGCCCACCAGCGCGGCGATCGCCTGCGGCTGATCCCCGGTTGGCTCGTAGGGCGCGTGGACCTTCAGATCCGGCATGGTGAGGTGGCTCGACCTCGGTGCGGAGGATGGGGACCCGATCATAGCGAACGGCCATCGGTACCGACGTCGGGGTAACCCTAGCGGCCTATAGGACTCCGCACCGCAACTTCCTACCCTGCAGGTGCCGATGTCCCCACGCGCACCACGTTCACTCCGGCGAGCGCGCCCGGCCCTGCCCAGGGCCGGGCGATTCCTGCCGCGCCGCCGCGGGGCCGCCCGTCGCGGCCAGGCGATGGTCGAGTTCGCCTTCGTGCTGCTGCCGGTGCTGCTCCTGATCGTGGGCGTCGTGCAGTTCGGCCTGCTGTTCGGCGCCAACGTCACGCTCAAGAACGCCGTCCGCGAGGGGGCGCGGGCCGGGACGATCTACGTCTACGACCACTCGCTCAGCAGCCCGGCCAAGTACAAGAACGACGCCCTGCGCTGCGGGGCGATCGTGACCGCCGCGACCCAGGCGTTCGGGATGCTGAACACCACCTCGCCCCACTTCAGCTCCCCGCTGACCGCCGGCAGGTGCACGCAGCCCACCGGCGACGTCGGGGTGAACGGCGACGTCACGGTGGCCTACTGCGACCACGTCACCACCCCCGACGGCCCCTGCCCGGACGGCACCGACCCGGACACGACCTGCGTGCAGGACACCCGCCAGGACTGCCTCGTGCGCGTAACGCTGACGTATCGGTCCGACGTGGTCGTGCCCCTCATCGGCCCGCTCCTGGGCACCGATGCCAACGGGCGCTTCGTCCAGACCATGAGCGCGACCATGGTGGTCAACTGATGCGGCCGCATCCGCGCGGCCAGGTCCTGGTCATCTTCGCCATCACCCTCGTAGTGCTGCTGGCCTTCGCCGGGCTGGCGATCGACATCGGCCGCCAGAACGCCCAGCAGCGCCACCTCCAGGTCGCCGCCGACGCGGCCGCCCTCGCCGCCTGCCGTGCCCTGATCAGCGGCTCCTCCGACGCGGCGGCTGCCACCCAGGCCCGCTCGGTGGCGCGCATCAACCTCGAGGGGTCGCCGGTGGACGCGGTCGGCAACATCGCCACCGACGCCTCGCGGGTCTACGAGGACGGCCACGCCGGCGACCCCGCCTACCTGCTCAGCGGCGTGATCGTGTCGGGCACGTCCGTGCGCGTGGCGATCACCTCGTCCGTCGAGACCACGCTGGCCCAGGTCGTCGGCGTCCACGAGCTGGACACCAGGGCGCGCGCCAGATGCACCCTGCAGGGCGGCCCGACGATCCCCATCGTGGCCCGGCGATACGTCAACGCCCCGGGCCCGTTGAACGGCTTCGTCGACCACATGGCCGAGATCGACACCAGCGACGACGGTGCCGTGGATACCACCAGCGTGCTGGGCTACGGCGGCCGCATCCCGGCCAGCGAGATGGATCCGGGCCCCACCTTCGAACTGTACGGCCCCGGCGCCAAGTCCGCCAACGACAGCAATTTCCGCGGCTTCGTGGCGCTGGACGTCCGCGACTTCGAGTCGGACACGTCGCGGGTCTACTACAACGGCGTCGTCGCCGGGACGAACGAGAACACGCTGAAGAACAAGGAGGGCGAGTACATCCTGACCGGCTACCCCGGCCCGATGTTCCCGCCGGTCCAGACGCCCGCCAGCCCGGACAGCCAGGTCGCCGTCCTCACCGGCAACGACTCGCCGATGGTGGTCGGCAACTTCAACGACGTCTTCGCCGTCGGCGACCGGATCCTGCTCGCCGTCTACAACGGCACGGTCATGCAGATACCGGACTTCGCCATCTCGCCGCCGTCGGCGATCACGCTGCCCTCGAACACCGTGACGCCGGTGGACGGCCCGAACTTCAGCGTGTCGCGCAACGACTCGTTCAACAGCACGGTCACGCTGCACCTGCACGGCGACGAGGACGCCGCAGACGTCGGCCATCCCGAGTGGGACATCCTCCCCGACCCGCCGGTCACGCCTCCGCTGCCCGGCGACATGAACGAGCCGACCTGGTCGACGAACGTCTTCATCCCGGACAAGAACGGCACCACCGTGGCCATGGAGGACATCAGCACCACGACCGTCCTGCCGGGCATCTACACCGTCTGGCTGGAGGGCCACTCGGGCGACCCGTACTATCAGACACGCCGGGCCGAGGTGCCGGTCAAGGTCGGCGGCGCGGTCCGCGACTTCAGCCTGGCGAACTCCACCACCAAGGCCAGCATCGCCTCGATCGGCGGCTCCGCGACGATCCCCCTCTACGTCTCGACCACGAACGCATCATCGACCCGCTGGGGATCCACCGGCAGCGCCGTGACGCTCGGTGTCGATGCGGACTCGTTCACCGACTGCTCGCTCCAGCCGGCGACCATCGGCGCCGGTCAGCTGACGCTGAGCGCGACGTCGGTGACGCCAACCTCGACCGGCAGCGGCGCCATTTCGAACCTGACCATCAACAGCGTCGGGCTGGCGCCGGGCTGCTACCGCTTCAACGTCCGCGCCTTTGGCACCAATGGCGCCGGCCAGCCGGTGGTCCACCTCCAGCCCATCATCTTCACGGTGGCCACGACCTCGACCACCGGCAGCTACGTGGACGTCATCGGCTTCGGCGTCTTCGAGGTGACGGGCATGGACGCCAACT
>JAPSGM010000048.1 GCA_031177555.1 Chloroflexota bacterium | reverse complement strand
ATCCTGTACCTGCGCTTCGTCGCCAGCCAGCTGGCCGACGTGCCCATCATGGTCGTCTGCACGTTTCGCGAGATGGAGCTGGCAGCCGACCAGTCGCTCGCGACCGCGGTGGGTGAGATCGCTCGCCAGCCGGGAACGCTTAGCCTGAGCCTTGATGGTCTCGGCGAGCCGTCCGTGCGCCAGTTGATCGAGGCGACCGTGGGCGTGTCACCACGCTCTAACCTGGTCAAGGCCATCGTGCAGGAGACTGGCGGCAACCCCCTCTTCCTCGGCGAGGCAGTCCGTCTGCTGGCAGCCGAGGGACGGCTGCGGGAGGTCGCAACCGGCCAGGCGCTGGGCCTTCCGCTCCCGGCTGGAATCCGCGACGTCATCATCCGTCGCGTCCGCCATCTGCCCGCCGAGACGGCCGCCCTCCTGATCCACGCTGCCGCCCTTGGTCCGGAGTTCATCACCGAGGTGCTGCGCCGCGTCACCGACACGTCGCCGGAGGAGGTCCTTGACCGCATTGGCGAGGCGAGCCACGCCGGCCTCGTGGGGCCGGTGCCGGGAACCCTGGGCCGCTTCCGGTTTACCCACGACCTGATTCGCGAGACGCTCTATGACGAGCTGCCGCCGGGACGTCGAATCAGCTTGCATCGGCGCATCGCCGATACGTTGCAGGCCCTGTATGGGACGGCCCCGGAGGCGTACCTGGCCGAGCTCGCTTACCACTACGTCGAGGCCTCGCGTGGGGGCGGCTCGGAGGCCGATTCACCGCAGGGCTCGACGGCCGAGCTGGCGGTCCAGTACGCGCGAGACGCCGGCGACCTGGCTCTGCGATCGCTGGCCTATGAGGAAGCGGCGCGCCTGTATCGGATGGGGCTGGCAGTGCTCGAGTTGCATGCGCCCGGTGATCCCGACCGGCGCATGGAGATGCTGCTTCGCCTGGGCGAGGCCGAGGCACGGGCAGGCGACCTGCCGGCATCGCGGGACACCTACCTCGCGGCGGCGGAGCTCGCACGCCGGCTGGGGGCAGCCGAGTCGTTGGCGCGGGCCGTGCTCGGCTATGGCGGCCGATTCTTCTGGGCGCGCGTCGGCCATGACCCGCACCTGATCCCGCTGCTGCAGGACGCCCTGGTGATGCTGGGCGGGACCGATGACCGGCTACGCGTGCGGCTTTTGACGCGCCTCGCCTGCGCCTGGCGCAGCGACCGAGGTCGCCAGGAGCAGCGGCGTGCGTTGAGCCAGCAGGCCGTGGACATGGCTCGCCAGCTGGATGATCCGGCTACGCTGGGGTACGCACTGGTGGGTTTCTTCTGGGCCGTGTTTCTGCCCGATAACGCCGACGAGCGCCTGGCGGTTGGCAACGAGATGTTGGCGGTGGCGGAAGCCGCGCAGGACGCCGAGCGAACGATCGACGCCCACCTGATGTTAGACCTTGCCTTGATGGACCTGGGCCGCATGGCCGAGGCGCGCGCCCGGATGGAGACCGTCATCAAGCTCGCGCGCGATCTGCGCCAGCCGGCACAACTATGGCTGACGTGGGCGAACCGCACGGTCTTCGCGCTGATGGAGGGCCGCTACGCGCTGGCCGAGGAGCTCATGGGCCATGAGATGGATCCGGGTTATCCCACCACGCCGATCCAGGACGACGTGTCGGCAGCGCGGATGCATCGCTGGCTGCTGCGCCGCGAGCAGGCGCGCGGTGCGGAGGAAGAGGCGAGCGTGCGCACCTCCGTCGACGAGTTCCCGTGGTACCCGCTGCACCGCAGCGCCCTCGCTTGCCTGCTTGCTGACGCCGGTCGGATCGCAGAAGCGCGAGCCGTCTTCGACGACTTGGCCGTCGACGAGTTTCGCGCCCTGTACCCCGACTGCGAGTGGCTGCTCGGCGTCGCGCTCGCCAGCGAGGCGTGCGCGGCGCTGGGCGACCCGTCGGCAGCCGCTGTGCTGTACCGGCAGCTCCTCCCCTTCCAGGGTGGCCACGCCGTGGGTCACACCGAGGGCAGCGTAGGGGCTGTCGACCGCTACCTTGGGATGCTCGCCGCCACGCTGGGGCGAGACGCCGATGCCGAGCGACACTTCGAGGCCGCCATCGCGGTCAACGAGAAGCTTGGGGCGGTGCCGTTTGCCGCTCACACGCAGGCCGATCTGGCGGCCCTGCTTCGCCGTCGTGGCGCGCCGGGTGACGTCCAGCGCGCCTCGGCTCTCGAGCGCACCGCGCTCCAGACCGCTCGGCGGCTGGGCATGGTCGCGCTCGAGGGCCGCCTGGCGGGTGGGGGAGTGGTTGAGCCGCGGGCCGCGGCGTCAGCGACGGAGCCGGCCGTCTTCCAACGCGAGGGCGAGTACTGGACGGTTGCCTTCAACGGCCGGGCATTCCGCATGCGAGATGCGAAGGGGATGCGCTACCTGGCGCGGCTGCTGGCTCGCCCCGGCGAGGAGTTGCATGCGCTCGACCTGGCACGACCTGCAGCCGATCAGCTCGCCACCGGGGCTGTTCCCGAAGGGCTGGAGGTGCGGAGCGACGGACTGGGCGACGTAGGCCCTCATCTAGACGCTGAGGCGCAGGCGGCGTACCGAGACCGGCTGCGGGAGCTGAGGCCCGAGCTCGACGCGGCGCAGGAAGCCGGCGATGGCGAGCGGGCCGCGCGGCTCAAGGCAGAGATCGACTTCATCGTTGGCGAGCTCTCGGCCGCCTTCGGGCTGGGTGGCCGTGCGCGGAAGGACGGCTCCGTTGCGGAGCGTGCGCGTCAGAGCGTGACAAAGGCGATCCGCGACGCGCTGCGACGAATCCGCAACGAGGACGTCGCGTTGGGCGAACACCTGACCCGCGCCGTGCGCACCGGGCTCTACTGCAGCTACGACCCTGATCCTGCCGGTGCGCCACCTAGCTGGCGGACCGGGGATGTGAAATCCGGCCTCACAACCCACGAATCACACGAGCGGGCGCGCCCTTCACCCGCGTGACGCGGCGATTCACGCCTTGTTTGCAGATGGCCGTCGAGGGGCGGTCGAGCAAGCAAGGAGAGGTGTGGCATGGGCGTCATGGCAGGTTCAGCAGGTCGGAACCGGGCGATCGTCACCGGAATCGTAGGCGCGATGCTCGGACTGCTGGTCGGCATCAGCATCACAACGTTCTCAGTCAACGCCGATGAGCGCGAGTCAGCGGCAACCGGCCCAGGTCGCGCGGCTGGGGGCCTCGTGGAGCCCTGGTTGTTCGAGGCTTCTCTCGAGCGCGAATCAGCGGCAACCGGCCCAGGTCGCGCGGCTGGGGGCCTCGTGGAGCCCTGGTTGTTCGAGGCTTCTCTCGAGCGCGAATCAGCGGCAACCGGCCCAGGTCGCGCGGCTGGGGGCCTCGTGGAGCCCTGGTTGTTCGAGGCTTCTCTCGAGCGCAAGTAATTCGCGGCCCGGCGACGCGTTGCGAAGGACCGGCGGACGGACCGCCGGTCCTTCGTCATGACCAAGGCAGCGTGGCGCTCTTGCCACGCCGTGAACTCAGGCTCGTCGACAGCGTTCGGTCACCTGCCATGGCTGGACGCGCCGCGTGCGATCAGCGGTGACGTGAATCGCTTCGTCTTGGGACGGTGAGCGTGTCAAGCAGGCGGTCGTGGGGGTCGGTCTGATCCCAGCTGACTCCGCATCGTGGACGTCGAGACGGGCGCCAGCATCCGAATCGAGGGTGGACAATCGGCGGCAGCCCCCGCGTGGTCGCCGGACGGCCAGCAGCTCGCCTACGCGGAGATGGGGTCATCGGCCTCGCCCTTCGGCGCGCCCGAGGGGTCCGTCGTCGTCGCGCCGCTCGACGGCGAGCGACGCGAGCTGGCGCGGCTGTCCATCTACGGTTCCCTGGCGTGGTCGCCGGACGGGACGACGACCCAGGTCGTCGTCCTCGACGCGGGCATGGCCATGAGCGCGGCATCAGCCTGGTCGCCGGACGGGAGACGCCTGGCCTTCGTCCGCGGTACGCTCGCCGGCGCCAGCGGGGTCCTGGTGGCCGACGCCGATGGCAGCGCCACGGTGGAGGTCGACGACCTGGACGAATCGTTCGTGTACGCGCCGCTCGTCTGGTCGCCCGATGGATCCCACATCCTGGCCGCCGGCGGCGAGTTTGCCGATGGAGAGGTATGGGTCTTCGCCGTGGACGGCGACGAGCCCGCGCGTCTGATGAGCGGCGTCATGGCGGTCATCGGCTGGCGCTGACTCGACGAACCCGCCCGGCCTACCCTGGGTCCTCCAGCATCAGGCTCGGTGGCCAGCTGGGCGGTTTCCAGCCACCGAGTGCTTGCTCGATCCGCACCGCTGCTGCCAGCGCAAGGTGCTCCTGCCATGGGCCAGCCACCACCTGCACGCCGACCGGTAGCCGACCGGAGGAGCCGGCCCGGATCACCACGCACGGCCATCCGGTGAGGCTGTGCGGCGCGGTGTACCGCCACGAAACCGGCTCCCCCGGCAGGAGCGCGGCGTGGGGTGCGACCGGCGTCAGGATGAGATCGACCCTCTGGAGGAAGTCGAGCATCATCGACCGATACCCATCCCATGCGCGCAGGATGCGATACAGCTCCGGGGAGGCAACGGTGTCGCCGTACGAGTCCCACACCCGCTCGGTGAGCTCGTAGCCGCCCGAGGGCACCGCGCCCTCGGTGACCTGCGCCCCTGCCTCTCTCAGGGCGCGGCCGGCCTCGTGGACTGCCCGCCCGATGTCGGGCGCGGGCTGGGAATCCTCGTCACGGACCTGCAGCACGACGCGGAGGCCGCGCAGGTCAGCCCCGGCCGGATTGACGAGCGGCACCGGGGCCGCTCCCGTGTCGCGGCCATCCGGCCCGGCCAGAACGCCGAGCATCGCGGCCAGGTCGTTGACCGAGCGCGCCATCGGTCCCGGCTGGGTCCGCGGGTCGCTCATGGCGCCGAGCGGACCGTCCTCGTCGAGGAGGCCTGTGACCGGGATGCGGCCCGCGGTGGGCTTCAGCGTCGAGATGCCGCAGCAATGGGCAGGCATCCGCAGGCTGCCGCCCGAATCACTTCCGAGCCCGCAGGCGGACATGCCCGACGCGATGGCCGCCGCCTCGCCGCCACTGCTCCCGGCCGGAGAGCGCTCGGTGTCGTACGGGTTTCGCGTCCTTCCGTGCAGACGGTTCGCGGTATCCCCGCCGCTCCCACCGGGCGGGCAGTTGGTCTTGCCGATCAGGATGCCGCCCGCCGCTCGCATCCGTCCGACGATGGTCGCGTCGCGCGCTGGTCGATTGCCCTCCAGCTCGGGCAGGCCCAGCGTGGTGGGCAGGTCAGCCGTCTCGATGATGTCCTTGGCGGTGAACGGGACGCCATGGAACACGCCAACCGCCCCGCCGCGCTGGATCGCGCGGTCACTGGCAGCGGCCTGCTCGAGCGCACCGTCGGCGAGCGCCACGATGGCGTTCACGGTCGGGTTGCGCTCCTGGATGCGGTCCAGGTGTGAGCGGACGACCTCGACGGCAGTGGCCTGCCGGTCGCGGATCATCCTCGCCAACTCCAGGGCAGGTAATTCCGTGAGCTGGAGAGTCGCGCCGCTCATTCGGGCATCAGGCCCGCCACCAGGACTAGCCGGGAGCCGAGCACGAGGTCCTGGAATCGGTGAACGGTAGCCCGCTATCCGGCACGAAAGCGACTTCCATCACGGGCGTCGTGCGCAGGTTCCCCAGCAGCAGGCGCTCCCCGGGAACCACCCGCGGACAGCCGGCCTGCCAGCCTGTCGCGGCTCGGGCTACTGAGCCGTCCTGCGGGACGCGGTACCAGCGCACGCCGGGCGGCTCCAGCCTCAGGATGTAGCACGAGCCGGAGCGAGTGCGGGCGATTACCGTGCTGAGCATCGGCCTCCCATGCACCGGACTGTGCGCCGAGCGTGCCGAGGGGTCAAGGTGCTTCCCGGTCAGACCGATGGCGTCGCACGAGCCGGAGCAGCCTGGAGACTACGCCGACGGAGGAACCTCCAGCCAGCCGTCGCGCAGCGCACGGGTCGCGAGCTCCGTCCGCGAGGCGACGGAGTGGCGCTCGAAGAGCCGTCGCAGGTGCGACTCCACGGTCTTGGCCGAGATGCCCAGGCGGCCGGCGATCTCGTCGTTGGAGAGGCCGTCGACCAGCGCGGCCACGACCTGGCGCTCGCGCGCCGTCAGCGAGGCCCGGCTGCGACCCGGCCGCACGTCGAAGCTCAGCTTGCCCAACGCGGCGCGGCGCACCGCGTCCAGCAGCTCGATGACCGGCGCGGTCTTGAGCACGTAGCCGACCGCGCCGAGGCGGAGCGCGGCGTCGACGTATTGCGGGTAGTCGTACGAGGTGACCACCACGACTGCCGGAAGTGCGGTGCCGGCGCCGGCGAAGACCCCGAACCCGAACTCGTGGCCCAGCCTCAGGTCGAGCAGGAGGACATCGGTCACCGTCGCGTCCAGGAACGGGCGTGCGTCCTCCAGCGTGGCGGCGGTCCCGACGAGCTCCATGTCCGGCGCGCCCTCCACGATTGCCGCGGTGCCTTCGCGGACCACCGGGTGGTCGTCAAGGATCGCGACCCGGATCGGCGCGGCTGGCTGGGTCACTGGGGGCGCCACTCCAGGCGCACGTGCGTGCCGCCGCTCGGCCAGCGGCGCACGTCCAGCAGCGCCCCGATCTGCTGGGCGCGCTGCTGCATGTTGGCCATCCCCAGGTGTCCGGCCTGCAGCGCCCGCTCCGCGGCATCTGCCTCGATGCCCGGGCCGGCGTCGTCGACGCTGAGAGAGACGCCACCATCATCGGCGACGCGGTAGCGCACCGTGATGGGCGTGGCGCCGTGCTTCACGGCATTGGCGAGCGCCTCCTGCGCCACCCGGAAAACGGCGAGCTCCACGCCGGGCGGCGGGCGCTCGGGATCGGCCCGCTCGAGGACCACGTCGCCATCGGTCAGCGGCCGGACCCGCCCCACCAGCCACTCCAAGGCCGGTCCGGCACCCAGGTCGTCGAGCAGTGGAAGGCGCAGGTCGGAGGTGATCGTGCGCAGCCGCTCGGCGACGCCGCGGGCGAGATCCGCGTTCTCCGTGTCGCCGGTGGCGTCGAGGCGTCGGACGAGCGCCGAGATCTCCTGGAGCGCGTCGTCGTGGAGGTCGGCGGCCAGGCGGGCACGCTCGGCCTCCACGGCCGCGACGGCCAGGTCGCGCTGGCGCTGCGTGCGCTGCGCGAGCCCCAGCAGCGGGGCGATCGTGAAGCGCCGCCAGGCGACCAGCGCCAGGACCCATATCCCCAGCAACCACAGGTTGCGCGAGGAGCCCGCCAGGGCCGTCATGGCCGCTCCGGGCGTGAGGCCGATGGCCAGCAGGTCGAGCCGGCCGGTGGGGTACGTGGCGCCGCCGGCGGAATCGGCGATGGCGCTGCCGACCCCCGGCAGGAGCGCGATGGAGCCCAGCGCGAGGTAGATGATGAGCCGGTTCTCGGACGGGAGGATGTCCATCGGGCCGCCCAGCGGGCCGCCTACCGAGCTGCCCAGCGCGACGAGCCCGGCGAGCGCCGCGAAGCCCACCGCCCCGCCGAAGAGAGCGCGGCGCCAGCCGGGGTCCGGATGCCGCCAGGCCAGGAAATGCGCGACGGGCAGCGCCCCCAGGGCGGGGAGGAGGAGCCGCGCCAGGTACTGCGTTCCCCCGCCGGCGTCGAAGGTCAGCGACATCAGCGGGACGGCGACCGCGCACGCGATGGGAATGGCGCCGCCGGTCCAGCCCGGTCCCATGAGGCCGCGCCGCAGCGCGAAGGCGACCGCGGCCCCGAAGGCGGCGCCGAACACGACCGCCGCCGTCTCGCAGCAGGTGACCAACCCGGCGACGAAGGTGCCCGCTGCGATCGCCATAGCTGCAAGGTCGCGCTGCGAGCGGAGCGCGGGCGTATCTGGCTCCACCATCGGGTCGGGCACGACGGCCAGCGGGGGCGCCGCCGCCCCATCGGCCCGCGGCAGGCGGAGCGGGAGGTTCATGGCGGGCAGGAACCTCCAGGCCACGACCGCTCCCAGGGCCAGGACCAGGGGGACCAGCTCCGGGTACGTCCCGAAGTGGGAGAGCATGGCCAGGGCCGGGACGCCTCCCAGCGCGATGATTGGGAGCCGCTCCCCGGCCGGGCGGATCCCGGCCAGTCCGGCCGCGACCGCCGACATCGCCGGAATGGTGCCCGCCAGCAGCGCCTGCTCCCGCTGCACGCCGTCCGGCACCATCAGCGTTCGAAGGGGGAGGAGGATGACCAGCACGGCCAGCCCTACTGCGCCCCAGCGCAGCAGCCTCCGCCAGTCGACTGCCGGCACGGCATCGGCCAGCGACCACGCCAGTGGCAGCATTCCTGCCGCGGCCAGCGCATTCCCGGCGGCGGAGGTCACCGGCGTTCCCGTGTACACAAGCGGCAGGCTCACCAGCGGCATCGCAACGGCGACGCCCGCCACGGTTGCCTCATCGGTCCACCGGTCGCCGAGCCACCCACGCGAGACGGCGGCAGCCGACGCGAGTCCCAGCATGATGCCCACCAGCACGAGGACGCCGCCGCCTCCCAGGCGCGAGGCTGCCGCCCATCGGTCCAGGCTGGAGCCCCAGTAGGCCATCGGCTCACCCATCTCGGGATCGATCCCGACCGCGTAGATGTACTCGATCTCGCGCTCGGGCACCCATTCGGTGACGAAATGCACGTAGTCGCCGGCCTGGTCGTAGGGCTCGATCCCCAGCTCGTCGTCGCGGTACCGCGATGCGCGCGTCGCGGCCGCGGAGCCGTCCCGCCGCTGCAGCTCCACCACCAGGGCGCCGGGCATGAATCCGTAGGACTCGGCAATCGAGTCCGGGACGACCTCGGTGATCTGCACGAAGTCGTCCTCCGTGTGGCCGAGCCGCAGGCCGATGTCCACCTCGCCGACCAGCCAGGCGGTGAGCCCGGCGAACGCGGTGACGGTCGCGACCAGCAGGGCGACCACGTCACGCCGCCGCGCCTTGGGTGAGCGCATGGCCGGACGGTAGCAGAGGGATCGGCGGCATCGGTTAGGGGAAATCCCGCAATCGGTGGCGTGGAGATGCCGGATAGGCGCGTGCTCGGGCGGGCGCCAGCATCGGTCGCGGAGGTGAACCGATGCAGACCATCCGAGCCAGCCTGGTGGCGCTTCCCTTCGTGGCCCTGGCCGTCCTGGTGGGCGTCCTCTCGATGGTTGTGGGGCAGCTGCCGTGACCAATCCCGTCCTGGAGGCCCGCGCGCTGGCCAAGCGCTACGGGAGACGCACCTGGGCGCTGCAGGGGATCGACCTCGCCATCCCGGCCGGCGGCATCACCGCGCTGGTTGGGCCCAACGCCGCCGGGAAGTCGACGCTCATCAAGACCTGGGTCGGCTTCGAGCGGCCGACCCGCGGCGTGGTGAGCGTGGCCGGCGTGGACCCGTGGCGCGACCGCTCCGAGGCGCTGGCCCACGTGGGCTACGTGCCGCAGTCGCCCTCGCTGTACGACGCGCTCACCGTGGACGATCACCTCGAGCTGGCGATCATGCTGCGCCCGTCGTTCGATCGGGCGTACGCGCGGGCGCGGCTCGATCAGCTCGGCATTCCCGGGGACCAGGCGGCTCGCTCGCTGTCGGGCGGGCAGCAGGCGCAGGTCGGGCTGGCCCTGGCGCTCGGCACGCGCGCCGAGATCCTGCTCCTCGACGAGCCGCTGGCGTCGCTTGATCCGCTCGCCCGGCGGGAGTTCCTGCACGTCCTCACCGATGCCGTCGGGGCCGAGGGCGCCACGGCCCTGCTCTCCAGCCACATCGTCACCGACGTCGAGCAGGCCTGCGACCGGCTCATCGTGCTGGGCGTGGGCCGCGTGCTGCTCCACGAGACCGTGGCCGATGCGCTCGG
>JAPSGM010000196.1 GCA_031177555.1 Chloroflexota bacterium | reverse complement strand
TCACCCCGGACACGGTCATCGACGACCCGGGCTGCATCAAGGTCGGCATCCAGGAGTTCTGCAACGCCGGCAAGGTGGCCAACGGCGCCATCGCGCTGCGCCAGGCCATCGGCGTCTCCTCCGACGTGTACTTCTACCGCGTCGGCCAGCGGCTGTTCAGCGTGGAGGGGCAGGTGCTGCAGAGCTGGGCCCGGCGACTCGGCGCGGGACGGCGGACCGGGATCGACCTTCCGGACGAGTTCCGCGGCCTGATCCCCGACCGCCGCTGGCGCGAGCAGCTCAACGAGCGCGAGCGCAAATGCCGTCCCGGCAACGGGGGACGGCCCTGCTACGCGCTGGAGACGCGTCCCTACAACCCCGGCGACAACGTGAACCTCGCCGTCGGGCAGGGCGACCTGCAGGCCACGCCGCTGCAGATGGCGGTGGCCTACGCGGCGATCGCCAACGGCGGCCGGGTCGTGCGGCCCCACCTCGGCCTGGAGATCGAGGACGGCCAGGGCCGGCTGATCCAGCGCATCGAGCGCGCGGCCGCGCGGCGCGTGAAGTTCGACCCCGGCCACCGACAGGCGATCATGGACGGGCTGCGGATGGCCGTCCAGGCGCCCAACGGCACGTCCTACGACGTCTTCGCGGGCTGGCCGCACGATCGCTTCCCGGTCTTCGGCAAGACCGGCACCGCGGAGCGCCCGGGGCAGGCGGACCAGTCGTGGTACGTGGCCTTCGTGCCCAGCCCGACCAAGCCGATCGTGGTGGCGGCCACCGTGGAGCGCGGCGGCTGGGGAGCGTCGACCGCGGCGCCGATCGTCCGGCTGCTGCTCTCCCAGCACTTCGGCGTCGAGAAGAAGATCGTCCGGGGCGAGTCGCGCACGAACTGATGAACGAGCCCACGACCACGCGCCTGCACGGCCTGCGCCTGCCCTTCGACCCGCTCCTGCTGCTGGCCACCGCCGGCCTGGCCGTCGCCTCGCTGGTCACGCTGCATGACGTTCACGTGGGAGCCGGAGGAACTGGTGGAGTCCGGACACCTCGTCCTTGCGTTGATCCACTCGACCGGACGGGGACGCGGCAGCGGCCTCGAACTCGACCGCCACGCCGCGATGCTCTGGACGGTCCCCGCAGAGCGGGCGGTGGCGCTCAGGTTCTTTCGGGACCGGGCTGCGGCGCGGCGTGCTGCCGAACGCTGCCGCGAAGCTTGACCGGCGGGGCGCGACGGCGCCCCGCCGGTTGCGGCGGCTGGGACGCCTCCCTCAGTCGCAGTGAACGGGAGGCGTGCCCACCGGCTCGAAGCAGAGCGCGTCGCCCTGGTTCGAGTTGCCCTCGAGGAAGTCGATCTCCCTCACCTCGTCCCTGAATGGGCCTCGGTACCTGAGCACGTACTATCCGGCGTCGCCGAGGACTGAAATAGGATCGGCGACATGCCGCTGGCTCCGCCATGGCGAAGGCGCAAGCGGCGCCCGAAGCGCGAGCGCATCGGCCACGAGGAGCCGGGCTGGATCCTGCGTGGGCCGCCCATCGCGGTCACGTGCAAGTGCGGCGAGAAGCGCGACCTTCGCTACGGCGAGGTCTGGCGCTGCGAGAAGTGCGGCAAGCGCTGGGACACCGGGCAAATCCCGGCGGAGCAGTACGAGGCGATCCGCCGGACGCAGCTCAGGTTCCGCGTGCTGCCGGTCGTCTACGGCCTCGTCGTCGCCGCCGTCGCGATCTTCTTCTCGCTCACCGGCAACGTGTTCTCGGTCTTCGTGCTGCTCCCGATGGCCACGCTGGCGTGGTTCGTCTTCGTGCAGCCGGCCCACCGCCGGCGCTACCGCCGCGCGATCGCCGGCCTGCCGAGCTGGAAGCTCAGGCCCGAGTAGCGGGTGCGGGCGTCGTCGCGGCCGCCGGCTCCGGGGTGAGCGGGACCTCCTCGCGTATCCGCAGCGGAGTCCGATCCTGCACCACGTGCCGGAAAGCCCAGAACAGGAGCGAGACCCCGAGCACGATCAGGCCCACCCGTGTCTTGTCCCAGCCGTAGCCGTACTCATCGGCATAGACGAAGCCGCCGAATATGACGAAGGCGAGGTTGATGACGGCGAGCAGGCCGGCGATCGCCACCCACGGCGAGGCGAGCTTGATAGGCCGCGGCCAGTTCGGCCGGTCGCGGCGCAGCATCACGAAGCCCGACAGCGCGAACACGTGGGCCATGATGTAGCCGAGGTTGCCGGCGGCGATGATCTCGATGGCGCCGGCGAAGTAGGTGATCAGGAAGAGGTTCAGCAGAGCGTCGACGGTCATTGCCCGCGCGGGCACGTGGCGGGAGCTGAGCACCCCCAGCTCCTTGATCGTCATGCCGTCTCTCGAGATGCCGAATAGCGCCCTCGACCCGTCCATGGTGGCGGTGTTCATCGACAGCAGCAGGCCACCGATCAGGCACAACACCATGACCGTGCCGAGGAAGTCGCCGACGATCGCGTCGAAGGCGTTGGTGTAGAAGGCGATGAAGGTAACGTCCTCCGCGACCGCCGTGGTGCCGAGGGTGCCGCCGAGGCCGAGCGGCAAGAGCGCGTAGACCACCACCGAGAAGGCAGCGGCAGCGCGCAACGCACGCGGCGTGTCGTTCTCCGGATCGTGGTACTCCGGCGCGAAGGCCGCCACGGTCTCGAAGCCGTACGACGACCAGCCCATGAAGTAGAGCCACGTGATCGCCAGCCAGAAGCCTCCGCCGGCGCCGATCTCCCAGGTCATGTTGTCGCTCGACCAGTCGCCCGTGACGTAGGGGAGGAACATCAGCACCGCCGCCGGGAGGATCAGCGCCGCGCCGGTGACATAGCCGAACCACACGGCCGAGCGCACGCCCAGGACGTTGAACGTCCACACGAGCGCGATCGCCACCATGCCGAGGACGATGGCCAGGTTGAGGTCGAAGCCGGCGCCCTCCTCGGCCCAGGTCGAGTCCGAGAAGAACTCGGCCTGGACCAGGGTGCCGACCACGAGCCCGTTGACCGCGAGCACGCTCGACCAGGCGAACCAGTAGCCGAACGTCGCGAGCGGGCCGATCGGCGTGAAGTACTTGCGCCATGCCTCGTGCGCGAAGAGCGCGATGCCGCCGGCCTTCTCCTTGAACATCGTGGCGAGCTCGGCATAGAGGTTGTTCTGTAGCGCGCCGAGCAGCACCGAGATGGTCCACAGCACGACCGCCCCGGTCGTGCCGAGCACGCCGATCGAGGCGCCCAGCGCGGCGATCAGGAAGCCCGGGTTCGCCAGCGCGATGACGAACCCGTCCCACCACGTCATCGCCTTGAGAAGCTGTCTCTCCTCTACCTCGGCGTGCGCCATCCCACCCCTTCCTCTCCGGCCCCTGCCGCTTTCTCATACCAATTGGTACAGCGCTGCTTGGCCCTTGTACCCGAAAGTGGGTCCGCTGCGGATGCTCGCAGCGCGGGCTAGTCGCGAAGGATCCAGAACAGCAGCGCTTCCGAGGGACCGAGGTTGCGCCACCGTTCGATTGCCGCCGCTTCGACGAGGACGGCCTCGCCACGGCGAAGGACGGGGCGACCCGTCGCGAGGACGACCTGCACGAGTCCGTTGGCCACGGCGACGAGCTCGGTCCCCTTGTGCGCCATGTGCGGCGCCCCGCTTTGTCGCGGCGCCAGGTGGACGACGTACGTCCGCAGCCCCGCCGCCGGGTCGTCGAACAACGACAGCGGCTCGCCGCTCGCGACGCGGCGAACCGGCGGGCGGGAGCGGCGGGCGAGGCGGTAACCGGCGACGACCTCGCCGCGCAGGAGCTCATCGAGGGTCATGTTGAGGTTGGCCGTCAGCTGGAGCAGCGTCTCGAGCGAGAGTCCACGACGGCCTCGCTCCGCCTGCGAGATGGCGCTCGGCGAGACGCCCGCCAGGCGGGCGAGATCCGACTGGCTCAGCTGTCGCTGCGTGCGCGCGGCGCGCAGCGCCGCTCCGATTCGGGCGACGACCGGCGCCGGTGTCAGCGAAGGCAAGCCGTCGGCGTCGCTGTAGCGAAAGACGCTTCCCTCGATGCCGGGGGGCCGGCCGTCCGCCTTCGCGATTCGCAGCCTCGAATCTTCGATCACGAGGACGCACTGGGTGATCTCTTCGATCGTGCGCCGCAGGCGTCGATGGGGCTCGCCGGACGGGACCGACCAGTAGGCG
>JAPSGM010000401.1 GCA_031177555.1 Chloroflexota bacterium | reverse complement strand
CATCGGAGATCGAGCCGCCCAGGCGCTACCGCAACGAGTACGGGCAGCTGCTCGAGCACTCGCCCTATTACCACCGCGACATCCGGCCGCCCGACGAGATGGCGCCGATGACCGATGCCGACGGCGACCAAATCATTCGGGTCCGAAGCCGCGACCGGATCACGCCCTATCACTACCGACACCACCCGTTCGACCTGGTCGGCTGGGACGGCTACCTGTGGCCCTTCGCCTTCAACATCGGCGACTTCGAGCCGATCACAGGGCGCATCCACCAGCCGCCGCCGGTGCACCTCACCTTCCAGCCGCGCAACTTCGTGATCTGCAGCTTCGTGCCTCGCAAGTTCGACTACCACCCGCTGGCCATCCCGGCGCCATACAACCACAGCAACATCAACTCGGACGAGGTCATCTACTACGTGGCCGGCAACTTCATGAGCCGCCGCGGGGTGGACATCAGCTCGTTCACGGTGCATCCGGCCGGGATCCCGCACGGGCCGCACCCCGGCACGGTGGAGGCCAGCATCGGCAAGGAGGCGACCGAGGAGCTGGCGGTCATGATCGACACGTTCCATCCGCTGCACCTCACCCGCCAGGCGGCCGAGCTGGAAGACGAGCGCTACCCGTACAGTTGGATTCCGCCTGACGACTCGGAGGAGCACATGCGAGAGCTGTCGGAGCGCGGGCCGGAGGCGTTCCCCGACTGACATGGCCGTGGCCGTGGCCGTGGCCCTGGCGATGCGCACGCGAACGATCTGAATGCACGTGGATGCATTCGCACGGCATCGCCTGCAGAATGCTTTCTGACGCCCTCCATCCAGGAAGGTAAGGAGCGCACCAGATGACCGATGCGACGGCGATCCCCGTCAACCTCTACGCCAACGAGCGCGAGCTGATGATCGTGACGCCGATGCCCGGCGTGGCCGCCGAAGACATCAGCGCGGACGTCACCAACGATGGCCGATTGACGCTGCGGGCCCAGATGCACGGCGAGGGGCAGGAGCGGATCGATTACATCCTGCGCGAGTGGAGCTACGGGCCGTACCAGCGCACGGTTGAGCTGCCGTTCGCGGTGGATGCGTCGCGCGCCAACCTGAGCTTCGGGAACGGGGTCCTGACCCTCACGCTGCCGAGGGCGGAGCGCACCTCATCGGCGATGCTGGCCGTGGCGCCGTCGGGGCACGCGCGCGGCATGACGGCGGGGCACTCGGGCGGCAGGGGCGGCGCCCAGGCCGACTGAGGCACGCTTGATCCTCTACTTCCTGCGGCACGCGGAGGCACACGCGGGCGACGACGGCCACCTGACCGATGCCGGCGTGGCGGCCATGCGCGCCGCGACCGCGGCCTGGCGCAGCGTCAACCTGCGGCCGGAGATGGTCATCACCTCGCCGCTCCCGCGCGCCATCCAGACCGGAGCGCTGGTCGCCGAGGCGCTGGAGCTGGCGGCCCCGCCCCTTGCCGATTCCCGGCTGGCGCCCGGCTCCGACTGGGACGCCATGGCTCAGAGCCTGGCGGCGCACGGCGCATCGCGAAGCGCCCTGTTCGTCGGCCACGAGCCGGACCTGTCCGGCGCCGTGCAGCTCCTGACCGGGGCCACGTCGGTCCGGATGCGGAAGGGCGGGCTGGCATGCGTGGAGTTCTACGGCGC
>JAPSGM010000400.1 GCA_031177555.1 Chloroflexota bacterium | reverse complement strand
GTGGAGCAGGGCGTGAGGTCCGGGAACTCGGGCGGCACCGACACCCTGCCGGATACGTCGATTCCGGTGACACAGAGCGGCGTGCTCGCGACGATTGGTGTCGTGCTGATCCTCGCCGCTCACGCGGTGATCAGGCGCCAGCGGCCGCTGCCCGCCGCGTAGCGCCTGCCGGGCGCATCCGGCCCCGCGTGCCCCCCGGCCAGTGCCCAGGCCGGGGGGCTTCCTATTTCCGGGCCTCGGCCATCTCCACGTACAGGCACAGCGCGTTCGCCAGGCGCATGTCCTCGACGGAGCGTGCCCGCACGCGCAACAGCTGGGGCGAGGCCACCACGACCGCGACGCATCGGGCCCGCGAGGACGCCACGTTCAGCCGGTTGCGGCTGTACAGGAAGCTCATGCCGCGGGGCGCATCCTCCGCCGAAGACGAGGTCATCGAGTAGATCGAGATCGGCGCCTCCTGCCCCTGGAACTTGTCGACCGTGCCGACCCGCGCCTCCGCCGGGAGGTGGCGCTGGATCTCGCCGACCTGGGCGTTGTAGGGCGCCACGATGAGCACCTCCTTCCAGCCGATGGGACGTTCTGTGGAGTGCTGGTCGATCCACGTCGCCGCGCTGCCGACCAGGGTCGTGGCCAGCGCGGCGACCTGGCGCGCCTCCTCCGGCGAGACGTTGTCGCTGCCGGCGTGATCGGCGGGCAGCAGGCGCGGCCCGACGCCGCCGATGGGCTCCGGTCCGAGCAGGGCCTGGACGGCGAGGTGCCCGCGGGACTCCAGGCGGCCCTCGTAGAACGCCGTCGAGGTGAACTCGGTCAGCGCCGGATGCATGCGCCACGTGTGCTCCAGGAACAGGCCGCGATCGGCCGGCATGGTGGCCTCGTCACCGAGCAGGTGCGCCAGCGCCGATCGGTCTGCGCCGGGCGGGTGCGAACCCTGCAGCGGCTGGTCGAGCTGCTGCGGATCGCCCATGAGCACCAGGCTGTCCGTCGCGCCGCCCATGGCCAGCACATTGGCGAGCGAGATCTGGCCCGCCTCGTCGACGAAGAGCACGTCGACGATGCCCGCGAAGTCCTCGCGGCCCCAGAGCCATGGCGTTCCCGCGCCCAGGTTGCACTCGCCGGAAAGAAGCGCGCCCTGGACCTTCCCGTTGTCGTTGTGAACGGTCAGCCGCGCGTCCTCGAGCGTGCTTCGATCCTCGCCGGCCTTCCGCACGGCCCGCACGTCGACGCCCCGTCGGTCGGCAGCCTCGAACACCTTCCCGAGGAAGTTCTCGATGACCTTGTGGCTGGTGGCGCTGATGCCGATCCGTTTTCCGGCGTCCAGGAGGCGCACGGCCATCTCGGCCGCGGTGTACGTCTTGCCTGATCCCGGCGGCCCCTGGATGGCGAGCGTGCCACGGTCCAGGCAGCTGACCAGGCGGCACGCCGCTTCGAGGTCGTCCTCCCCGGGCTGTCGCAGTGGGGCGCCCGGCCCCTGCCCGCAGCGAGGCGCGCGGCGGAGCAGGAGGTCGCGGGCCGCTTGCCATGGTCCGTCGACGTCGATCCCGTTGTCGGCCACCTGCCCGCCGAGCCGCAGCAGGGCGCCGGGCAGCGGGCGGTCCGGCACGCGATTCAGGGCGACCACGGCCTGCGGATGGCGGATGTCGCCATCGGCCG
>JAPSGM010000195.1 GCA_031177555.1 Chloroflexota bacterium | reverse complement strand
CAACGCCTTCGCCTCGGAGGTGACCCGCGTGGCGCGCGAGGTGGGCACCGAGGGCAAGCTGGGCGGCCAGGCCGACGTGCGCGGCGTGGGTGGCACCTGGAAGGACCTGACCGACAGCGTGAACCTCCTGGCCGCAAACCTCACGACCCAGGTCCGGGCCATCGGCGAAGTGGCAACCGCCGTGACCCGTGGAGACCTCGGACGCACGGTCGAGGTGGAAGCGCAGGGGGAAGTGCGGATCCTGAAGGATGACATCAACGAGATGATCCGCCGCCTGCGCGACACGACTCGAGAGAACGCCGAGCAGGTATGGCTGAAGGCGAACCTGGCGCGCTTCAGCAGCCTGCTGCAGGGGGAGCGCGACCCGGAGAAAGTAGCGCGGCTGGTCCTGTCCGAGCTCAGCTCGCTGATCGGCGTGCTTACGGCGGTGTTCTACGTGAGGGACGGTGAGGGTGATGGGAGCCACCTGCGCCTCCTGGGCAGCTACGCGGGAAGCAGATCACCCGCCCCACGGTCGGTCGTCCAGCTTGGCGAGGGCCTTCTGGGCCAATGCGCGGTCGACGGGCGGCGAATCGTGGTCACCGACGTCCCATCCAGCTACGCCGACATCAGCTCGGCCCTCGGGCGGGCGAGGCCGACCATGATCGTGATCTTGCCGGTGCGATTCGAGCAGGAAACCCTGGCCGTTATCGAGCTGGCCGCATTTGACACGTTCACGCAGGTCCAGCTCGATTTCCTTGACCAGCTGAGCGAGAGCATCGCCATCGTGCTGAACACCATCAGCACCAACCAGCGTACCGCCGCCTTTGCCCAGGAGCAGGCGGGCCGTGCCGAGGCAGAGGCCGGCCTGGCGCGCCTTCGGCAGGTCGTAGACGTCATGCCCGAGGGCATTCTCATCGCGGACGGTAGCGGGTCGGTCTACCTGCACAATGCCGCCGCGGCCGACATCATGGGGACGGTCCCAGAGTCGGTAACTGCGGAGGTCGGCCAGCCCGGCGTGCGCCGCCTGGACGGCTCGATCTGCCCTCCGGAGGAGCAACCGCTGGCCCGCGCGGTATTCCGGCAGGAGGTGGTGCGCGGCGAGCAATTGCTCGTCACGAACGCCGCCACCGGTCGCGAGATTCCAATCCTGGTCAACAGCGCACCCCTCAGCGACCCGTCGCATGCAGCCGCTGGGGGCGTGGCCGTCTTCCAGGACATCAGCCTGCTGCATGACCTGGACCGCCAGCGCGATCAGTTCCTGGCGGCTGTTTCGCACGACCTGCGTACTCCGGTGGCCGTTATCAAAGGACGCGCCGACCTCCTGAAGCGGGCGGTGACACGGTCGGACAATCCGGACATCGAGCAGGTGGCGAGCGGCCTCAGGACGATCGACGACAGTACGGCTCGGTTGGTCAGGCTGATCGATGAGCTGCTCGACCTGACGAAGATGCGGATGGGTCACCCGGTCGCCCTGCAGCTTGAGTCGACCGACCTGATCGAGGTGACGACCAGGATCTCAGGCGAGTACAACGCCCTGACGCCGGACCACGCGATCCGATTCGAAAGCGGGCTGGAGAGCCTGATCGGGGAGTTGGATTCCCCGCGCATCGAACGGGTGCTGGCCAACCTGCTGTCGAATGCGGTGAAGTACAGCGCACCCGACGCGGAGGTCGTGGTCCAGGTTTCGCGTGAGGCCGTTGGCGGTCATGAGTGGGCGGTGCTGGCTGTCCGCAACCGCGGCATGGGCATTCCGCCCGAGGAGGTCGAGCGCATATTCGACACGTACTACCGCGGCACGAACGTCTCCGGGTCCATCACCGGCACCGGGGTCGGCCTGGCCGGCGTCCGCCACATCGTCGCGCAACATGGTGGCCGTATCGACGTCGACAGCATCGAGGGAGGCACGACCACCTTCACGGTACGCCTCCCCCTGCGACGCCGCTGATCGGCGCCTGGCTCCGCGATCGCGGCCGCAAGACCGCCGGCTGTCAGTGCCCCGGACGGCTGTCCCGGACAGACATCGGTAGAATGAGGGCTCCCCAAGGAACATTCGGAGGCCGCACGGACGCATGGCCAGCACTCCCGGCACGACCCGAAAGGCTCCCCGCGGCAGGGGCACGAAGTCGCGCGGCGCGAAGCCCAAGCTGACCTACGCCTTCAGCGAGGGCAACGCCCAGATGCGCTCGCTGCTGGGCGGCAAGGGCGCAGGGCTGGCCGAGATGAGCAACGCCGGGCTGCCGGTGCCGCCCGGCTTCACCATCACCACCGAGGCCTGCAACGCCTACTACCGGTCCGGCAAGGAGCTGCCGCCGGGCCTTTGGGACGACGTGGTCGCCCGCATGACCGAGCTGGAGCAGCAGACCGGCAAGGGCTTCGGCGCCCCGGAGAACCCGCTGCTGGTCAGCGTCCGCTCCGGCGCCGCGTTCAGCATGCCGGGCATGATGGACACCGTCCTGAACCTGGGCCTCAACCCCGACACGGTGCAGGGATTGATCCAGCTAACCGTCAACGAGCGCTTCGCCTGGGACGCCTGGCGCCGCTTCGTGGCGATGTTCGGCCGCATCGTGCTAGGCCTGAGGGCGGAGGACTTCGACGAGCCGTTCGAGGAGCTCAAGCACCGGGTCGGGGCGAAGCTCGACACCGACCTGACCGCCGAGCAGCTGCGCGAGATCGGCGCCGAGTTCACCCGCATCGTGGAGGCGAAGACTGGCGAGCCGTTCCCGAGCGACCCCTATCGGCAGCTGGAGCTGGCCACCCGCGCCGTGTTCGACTCGTGGTTCGGCAAGCGGGCGCACGACTACCGCGAGTACAACAAGATCCCGCATGACCTGGGCACCGCCGTGAACGTGGTGACCATGGTCTTCGGCAACATGGGCGAGGACTCGGGCACCGGCGTCGCCTTCACGCGCGACCCCAACACCGGCGAGAGGCAGCTCTACGGCGAGTTCCTGACCAACGCCCAGGGCGAGGACGTGGTGGCCGGCATCCGCACGCCGCTGAAGATCAGCGAGATGCAGCGCCTGATGCCCGAGGTCTACGACCAGTTCGAGGAGATCGCGCAGCGGCTGGAGAGCCACTACCGCGACATGCAGGACCTCGAGTTCACGATCGAGCGCGGGACCCTGTACATGCTCCAGACCCGGGCGGGGAAGCGCACGGCGCCGGCCGCCGTGAAGATCGCGGTGGACATGGCCGGCGAGGGCCTGATCACGCGGGACGAGGCGCTCCAGCGGGTCGACCCCGGCCAGATCGTGCAGCTGCTGCTGCCCCGCTTCGACGAGGCCGCCAAGGAGGGAGCCAAGGACCGCTTCCTGGCCAAGGGTCTCAATGCCTCGCCCGGCGCGGCGACCGGGAAGGCGATCTTCAATCCCGATCGCGCAGTGGAGGCCAAGGAGGCAGGGGATCCCGTCATCCTGGTCCGCATCGAGACCAGCCCGGACGACGTGCACGGCATGCTAGCGGCCCGCGGCGTCCTCACCGCGCGCGGCGGCGCGACCTCCCACGCGGCCGTGGTGGCGCGGTCCATGGGCCTGCCCTGCGTGGCGGGCGCCGAGGCGCTGAGGATCGACTACGCCAGGCGCCAGATGCGGGCCGGATCGGTCACCGTGGCCGAGGGCGACATGATCAGCATCGACGGCACCACCGGCGAGATCTACGCCGGGGAGCTGCCAACCATCGAGGCCCGCTTCGAGGACGAGCACGACCTCGCCACCCTCCTGGGCTGGGCCGACGAGACGCGCCGCCTGGAGGTATGGGCCAACGCCGACTACCCCCGCGACGCCGAGCGGGCGCGGACCTTCGGCGCCCAGGGCATCGGCCTGTGCCGAACCGAGCACATGTTCTTCGAGGAGGAGCGGCTGCCGACGGTGCGCCGCATGATCCTCAACGCGTCGCGCGCCACCGAGGCGAAGCACCGCCGCGACGCCGGGCAGGAGCTGTCGGCAGACGACCGCGCCGCCATCGACACTTTCGATTCGGCGCTGGCCGAGTTGGAGGTCCTCCAGACCGATGACTTCGCCGGCCTCTTCCGGGCCATGGACGGCCTGCCGGTCGTGATTCGCCTCATCGACCCGCCGCTGCACGAGTTCCTGCCGTCGCACGACGAGCTGATCGAGAAGGTGACCCGGCTGCGAACCATCATCGAGCTCGGAAACGGCACGACCGATGCCGTGGCGGACCGGGTCA
>JAPSGM010000399.1 GCA_031177555.1 Chloroflexota bacterium | reverse complement strand
GGGTGGCGGCCTCTGTCGTTGCGTTGCCGCCCAGGTCCGGAGTCCGGAGGCCATCCCCGAGCGCGCGGTCGATGGCCGATTCTAGGGCAGCCGCTTCCGTTTCCATAGCGAGTCCGTGCCGCAGCATGAGCGCCACCGAGCCGAACATCGCCAGCGGATTGGCCGTCCCCGTGCCGGCGATGTCGGGCGCCGACCCGTGCACCGGCTCGAACAGGCCCGGGCCCGATCCGTCGCCGAGCGAGGCGCTCGGTAGCATCCCGAGCGAGCCGGTGAGCATGGCGGCTTCGTCGCTCAGGATGTCGCCGAACATGTTCTCGGTGAGGATCACGTCGAAGTCAGCTGGGCGTGACACCAGCTGCATGGCGGCGTTGTCGACGAGCATGTGCTCGAGCGGCGTCTCCTCCGTCTCGCCGATGCGCGTGACGATTTTCCGCCACAGCCGGGATGTCTCCAGGATGTTCGCCTTGTCCACGCTGGTCACCTTCCGGCGGGCGAGATCGAACGCCACCCGCGCGATGCGCTCGATCTCGGCCTCGGAGTAGACGCACGTGTCGTGGGCGGTGTCGCCCTCCACGCCGCGGTCGCCGAAGTAGATGCCGCCGGTGAGCTCGCGCACGACGAGGAGGTCGGTGCCCTCGATCCGCTCCCGCTTCAGCGGGCTCGCGTCGAGGAGCGGTGGGCTGGGCCGCACGGGCCGCAGATTCGCGAACAGGCCGAGGCCCTTGCGGAGGCCGAGGAGGCCCTGCTCGGGTCTTGGCGCGCCCGGATCGGTGGTGTCCCACTTCGGCCCGCCGACCGCCGCCAGCAGGACGGCGTCGGCCTCTCGGCAGGAGTCGAGGACGTCGTCGGTCAGCGCCGTCCCGTACGCGTCGATGGAGGCGCCCCCGACGAGCCGCTCGTCGAGATCGAACTCGCCCAGGGCAGCGAGCACCCCGGACGCGGCGGCGGCGATCTCGGGACCAATGCCGTCGCCGGGCAGCAGCACTACCTTCGCCATGCAACCGGGACGCTACTGGTCTCAGACCGATGGCCGGCCGCTTGGCCGCCAGGTCTGCTCGTGACGCTCGTCACGCGCTCGCGCCAGGACCTCCATCACCACCGGCTCCGTACCGGCGACGGGCCCACCTTCTCGATGAGCCGGACCGGGCGGCGATCGATGGCGCTGCCGGTCGCCCTGTCGTGATCGACCCAGGCCGAGGTGTCGGCCAGGATCACGCCGCGGTGCGCGGCGGCAGGTCCGCGGGAGGCTCGTCGATGGCGTTTGCCCCGCGCATCGCGACGGCCTCTTACCACGGCGTCAGGGGGCCGCCGAGATCGCCTCCACGAGGTCGCCCACCTGCTCCTCGTCCACGTTCACGGCCAGGTCCGCCTGGCTCACCATGCCGACCAGGTCGTCCTCCTCGGTCACGGGGAGACGGCGCACCTTGTGCTGCTTCATCCTCCGGAGCGCGTCTTCGATGGAGTCGTCCGGGCCGATCGTCACGGGCTCGCCCGCACCGACCTCGCCGGCCGTGACCTGACCGGGATCCTTGCCCTGCGCCAGGACCTTCACCACGATGTCGCGGTCGGTCAGCATGCCCGTGAGCCGGTCGTCCTCGCTGCAGATGGGCATGGCGCCCACGTCGAGCTCCGCGAGCCTCTTCGCGGCGTC
>JAPSGM010000398.1 GCA_031177555.1 Chloroflexota bacterium | reverse complement strand
GGCTCGCTGGCCGCCTCCAGCAGGAACGCGATGCGGCGCAGGTCGACGACCGGGTCGCGCGGCTCGGCCACTGTCCCTACGGGATCGTGAGGACGCGCCGCGGGTTGTCGACGGTCATCTGCCGGATCTCGCCCTCCCCCACCGCCGCGGTGCGCAGCGTGGGCAGGAAGTGCTGCTGCAGGTAGGTGTAGCCGAAGCCCTCGTTCGCCTTGAGCTGGCTGTTGTGGCAGACGTCCTGGCTCAGCAGCAGCTGTCCGGCGTATCCGCGCTCGAGCAGCTCGACCACCAGCTGCACCAGGCGCGGCTCGGCGGCCTCCTCGGTCCCGAAGCGATGGCCCAGGAAGTCGAACTCCAGGTTCGCGCCGCGATCCAGGACGGCGAGGTAGTGGTCCAGGACGGGATAGGAGTCCGCATGACCGATGACCACGCGGCGGGGGTCGACGCCCTCCTCGTCGAAGATGCGCAGCTGGTCGAGGCCGACCGGCGACATGACGGCGTGGGTGCTGATGGCCATCCCGGTCGCCTTCGACGCGCGGGCCGCCGCGCGGTGGACGCGCTCCTCCTGGGCGGTCATCCAGGGCTTGTCGGTGCCGATCTCGCCCAGGATGCCGGGATGGACGCCGGTGCCCGCCACGCCGTCGGTGAACTCGGCCACCAGCTCGGCGGCCAGGTCGTCGACGCTGCGCCGGTCGATCAGCGCCTCGGCGGGGTAGTAGGACTGCCGGTACCAGCCGGTCCCCATCACGACCTGGACGCCGGTCCGGGTGGCGAGGCGCCGCAGGCGATCGGGGTCGCGGCCGACGCCGGGCGGCGTGAGGTCCACCAGCGTCGAGCCGCCGCGGCGGCGGAAGTCGCGCAGCTCGTCGGCGATCGTCAGCTCGTCGGGCGTCAGCTCCCAGTAGTCCCATCGGTCCGGGACGTGCCAGAGGTGGATGCCGGTGTGTTCGTGGGGAAGGGTGAAGCCGACGCGCTCGGGCGGGATCGGACCGCTGACGGACATGACGCGGGGAGCCATGGGATCGCCCTCCGGGTTCGCTTGGGGCGCCGGCCGGGTTCATCGGTCCGCCGGAGCCGCGGGTGGTGGATCCCCAGTGTGCCATCCGGTGCGCCGCACGGACAGGCCATGGTGGCGCTTGTCGTGCCCGGGAGCGCAACGGTATGCTCTCCGCCCGCGCCGAGTAGCCGCGGCCGCAAGGGAGGGCCCGGTCGGGGTGTTCACCATCGATGTCGCCAACACCATATTCGTCGTGTGCCTGGCGGTAGGCGGCGTCCTGCTCCTGATCACGGTCCTGCTGGACGACATCCTTGGCGGCCTGCTCGACTCCCTGGGCTTCGACTTCGACCTGGGTGGCGTGTCGCTGATGCCGCTCCTGCTGGCATTCGTGGCGATGTTCGGCGTCGGCGGCCTGATCGGCACCGAGGCGCTGGACCTGGAGGCCGGACCGTCGTCGCTGCTGGGATCGATCTTCGGTCTCCTGGGTGCGGCAATCGTGTACGCGCTGTTCGCCGTCCTGCGGCGCGCCGAAGCGCCGCAGGCCTTCAGCCTCTCGGACCTCGTCGGCCGGCCCGGACGCGTGACCGTGGCCATTCCCGCCGGGCGAAACGGCAGCGTCCTCGTCACGTTCGAGGGCGCCTCGCACGACCTCACCGCCACGGCGCC
>JAPSGM010000397.1 GCA_031177555.1 Chloroflexota bacterium | reverse complement strand
CGTGACCTCTGGCGGAGCCACCCGCATGGCGAACAGCGAGAGCCGGGGCTCGGCGACGTACGCGACCTGGAGGGCGGTGAAGCGAAGGCCCAGCTCGCCGTACGCCTCCCCGATGTCACCCGGCGTGTAGGCGAACTCGTCGACCCGCGGCACCACGACCCGCTCCCCGGCGGCGCGACCGGGGATCAGCCGCGCCAGCTCGCGGTCCGCGGGGTTGGTGAACTGCGGCGTCGGCTGCGGCGTGGCGATCGGGACCGGGGTGGCGGCCGGCGTGGCTCCCGGCCCACTGGCGCTCGGCCTGGATGAGGGGTTCGCATCCGACGGGACGGCGGGCCGGCTGGTCGGCGACGCGCCGCACGCCGCCGCGACGGCCACCAGGGCCAGCCCGGCCAGCGCTCGCACGGCGAGTGGCGTGGCCGACGGGCGCGCGGCGGCGGGGAGTCGACGTCTCATGGGCGGGCGCGATCATAGCATCCGCCCCGGATCGGCCAGCCGCACGTTCAGGCGGCATCGGACGCGCTGGCCTCCGGATCGCCGATGCCGGCCGGCTCGGCCTCCGCGTCCTCGCGGCGTCGACGCTGCGCGCTCCGCGGCGGGACGGCGACGACCCGCGCCAGCGCCTCCACGACCTCGGTGGTCCACTGCTCTCCGGTGGCCTCGCGCAGCTGCTCGAGCACCGCGCGCCGCCCTCGGCGCTCCGGCGGCCCGGAGGTCGTGAGCCGGTCGTACGCGTTGGCGATCATCAGGATCTGGGTCCCGAGCGGCGCCGGGGCGCCGTCGGCCTGGCGCCAGTCCAGGATCTCGCCCATCTGGCGCAGCGACGGGACCGCGGCCAGCTCGCGGGCATGGGCCACGTCCAGGCCGTGCAGGCGAGCGGCGAGCTCGATGGTCCCCACCTCGTCGCGATCCCTGCCCAGCTCCTCGGCCAGGCGCCGGGCCAGCAGGCCCACCCGGTCGCCGTGCCCGATGGTGGCCGGGTCGGCGCTGTCGATCGAGCGCGCCACCGCCAGCAGGGCGTCGCGCACCGTCTCCTGCCCGGCGCCCGGGGCGCCGCCGCTCAGGCGCGCGGCCTCCTCGACCAGGGTGTCGACGCTGGCCGGGTCGTCCGGGTGGCGGAGCGCGGCCCGAGCCAGGCGGTCGAGCGTGGTCCGCAGGTCGCGCATCTCGCGCGGCACGTCCTCGGCGCGCACCACCGCGTCGCCGCCGGACTGCTTGCCGTAGTAGAGGGCGGTGTCGGCCGCGGCGATGAGCCCGTTCTTGTCGGCCGCCTCGCCGGGGTAGGTCGCCACGCCCACGGTGATGGTCACCGGCATCCTCTCGCGCGCCGTGAGGCGTGCCACGGCCCCGCGGACGCGCTCGGCCACGGCCGCCGCGTCCCGACCGGAGACGCCGGGGAGGATCAGGGCGAACTCGTCGCCGCCGTAGCGATAGACACGGTCCTCGGACCGCGCCGCGCCATAGATCGCGGTGGCGGTCGCATGCAGCAGGGCGTCGCCGGCGGGATGGCCAAGCCGGTCGTTGTACGCCTTGAAGCTGTCTAGATCCATCATCAGCAGCGAGACCGGCGCGGCCTCGGAGGGGACGTCGGCGGCATCGGTCCCGGCCTCGGGCACCTCGAGGACATCGGACAGGTGGCGCTGGAACGCGCCGTGGTTGCCGACCCCG
>JAPSGM010000396.1 GCA_031177555.1 Chloroflexota bacterium | reverse complement strand
CGGCTGATGCTGCCTCGGTGCGTTATGAGGCGCCTGCGCCAGGACGCCGACTGGCTCATCAGCGTCGTCCTTCTCGTCAGCGTCGCGATTACGGCGGTGACCGGCATCATCGCCGACCTGTGGGACCTGAACGACTTCTGGTACCACACGGTCGCTGGCTACGTGATGGGCGCCGCAGCCGTGGCGCACGTGGCGCTGAACGTCGGGCGCATCGTCTCGTACGGCCGGTTCCGCCTTCGCGGGCAGCCGCGCCAGGCCGCCAACGGGTCGACGACGCGGCTGCGCAATCGCGTACCCGTGTCGCCCGCGTCGGTGGCGCGTGGGTTCGTGTCCAGGCGCGGCTTCATCGGCCTGGCGGCAGGACTTGCCGGTGGGTGGCTGGTGGGCCATGGGCTCCGACCGGCACCGGTGATCGGTCGCAGCTCAGACGTTGGCGTGGTCTACCACGAGTGGAGCAAGCCGGGTGTCATCGACGCGCTCGGGTCCATCGCCAACTGGGGCCAGTTCCCACCCCTGTACAAGACCTATCCGGATGCGCGGCGATTCCCGTTACCCGCACCGAGTTTCGAAGGCGGGCCCACGACGGCCGCCGCCATCACTGCCCGCCGCTCGGTCCGCTCCTTTTCGGCACGACCCCTGACGCTGCGCGAGGTGTCGCAGGTGATGTTCCTGGCAACCGGCATCAGCGCCGATCGCTGGGGGAATGCGCGACGGACGGCACCCTCATCGGGCGCGCTGTACCCGATCGAGCTGTACGCGGTGGTACACAACGTCGACGGGCTACAGCGCGGCGTCTATCACTACGCGGTTCGCGAGCACGAGCTCGAGCTCCTCACGGCCGCCGACCTGCGTTCGCACGTCGTGGAGCAGGGTCTCTCCCAGGAGTTCCTCGGCGAGTGCGGCGCCGTCCTGTTCCTGACCCAGGTGCTTCAGCGGATGCGACCCAAATACCAGGATCGCAGCTACCGCTACGGCCTGCTGGAGGCCGGCCACATCGGCGAGAACGCGTACCTGGCGGCCACCGCGGCCGGGCTTGGCGCATGCGGGGTGGGCGCCTTCATGGACGACTCGATCAACGACATGCTCGGGGTTGACGGCATCGAGGAGGCCGCGGTGTACATGCTCGCGCTGGGCCATCCGCGTCGTGCGTGACCGGGTTGCCCGGCATGGTTCCTCCGTCGGGCGTTCATAGTTCCAGCGCATTTCGCGGTCAGCCTCTCGGGTGGTGTGAACGCGCTCCCGCTTGGGGAGCGCCGGAATCAGAGAGGTTGGAGAGCAAATGAGCACCTTTTTCACGACGTCGCCGTCCTGCTGGTGGCGCGGTGACCCTGACCTGCCGCTTCCCGATGGCCGCCGGCTGGGACCCGGCGCTTTCCGCGGTCACGAGCGAGTGATACCGTGGCGCCTCCCGCACCGGCCACTCGGCCTGGAGGCCCACCACGAGGCAGGCGAAGGCTCCCGTACCGGGATCGGTCGACATGGCCACCTTCCCGGACCGCAATCCGAACCCGGTGATGCACGTCGGTCGTGACGGCGTCCTGCGGTACGCCAACGCCGCAAGCGATCCGATCCTGGCCGCGATGGGCATCAAAGTCGGACAGCGCGTTCCCGAGGCGTTCGGCGCATCGATCCGGGAAAGCGCCGCCTCCGACCCACCGCAGGCCTTCGG
>JAPSGM010000395.1 GCA_031177555.1 Chloroflexota bacterium | reverse complement strand
CTGCTGAGCACGATGGATCAAACCTTCGAGACACCCGTGAGGACCGCGACGGTCCGGAGCAGGACGAGCCTGGTCAGCCAGGTCGCCACGGTGGCCGCCGTCGTCATCCCGCCGTTCGGCGTGCTGTCGGCGATGGGACTCCTCTGGGGCGTTGCGTTTCACTGGGTCGACCTCGTCCTCCTGGTCGTGCTCTACGTGCTGACGGCGCTCGGGAACGCCATCGGGTTCCACCGCTACTTCACGCACAAGGGCTTCGAGACGGGGCCGGTGGTGAAGACGGCGCTCGCCGTCTTCGGCTCGATGGCGATGCAGGGGCCGATCACGCAGTGGGTCACCGACCACCGCAAGCACCACGCGCTCTCGGACAAGGAGGGCGATCCGCACTCCCCGCACGTCGGCCACGGGGAGGGCGTTGTCGGCACGATTCGAGGCTTCCTGCACTCGCACGTCGGTTGGCTCTTCACGCTCAAGGGCATGGAGCGTGGCCGCGAGTACGGGAAGGATCTCTACGAAGACCGGCTCGTGCGTACGATCGACCGCCTCTACGTCCTTTGGGTCCTGCTCACGCTCGGAATCCCCTTCGCGGTCGGCTTCGCGGTCGGCGGGTCGGTCGCCCGCGGCGTCGAGGCGATGGTCTGGGGCGGCTTGCTTCGCATCTTCCTCTACCAGCACGCGACCTTCAGCGTGAACTCGATCTGCCACATGTTCGGGCGCAAGGACTACCGCTCGCGCGACGAGGCCCGCAACAACTGGCTCGTCGCCGTGCTCGTCCTCGGCGAGGGCTGGCACAACAACCACCATGCCTTCCCGAGCTCGGCGCGCCACGGGCTCCACCGCTGGCAGATGGACGTCTCCTGGTGGGTGATCCGCGCGCTCGAGAAGCTCGGGCTGGTGTGGGACGTAAAGCGCCCCACCGTCCAGCAGATGGCGCGGCGACGCGTTCAGCCGGCCGAGGCCTGACGCCGGCAGCTCACGGCTGCAGGACGACCTTGATAGCCCCGTCGTCCTTCCTCTGGAAGATCTCGTAGCCGTGCGGAGCCTGCTCGAGCGGCAGCCGGTGGGTTGCGAGATCGGCCGTCCCGAGAGGATCGTCTTCGCCGAGCAGCGGCAAGATGTCGTCGATCCACCGCTTCACGTGGGCCTGGCCCATGCGGAGCGTCACGCCCTTGTCGAAGAGATCCATCATCGGGAGAGGGTCCGCCTGGCCGCCGTACACGCCGATGATCGAGATGGTGCCGCCCCGGCGCACCATCCTGATGGCGGTGCTGAGCGCCGCCAGCCGGTCGACGCCGGCACGCTCGGCGAGCGCGACGCCGATCCGGTCCGGGAGGACCGCCGTCGCCTTCTGCATGAACTCGCTGAACGGCGCCCCGTGGGCCTCCATGCCGACGGCGTCGATGACCGCGTCCGGCCCGCGCCCGTCCGTCAACTCCCTCGCCTCCGCGGCGACGTCGTCGCTTTCCTCCAGGTTCAGCGTCTCGATCCCGTGGCGCTCGGCCAGGGCAAGCCGCTCGGGCACTAGGTCGATGGCGATCACGCGGGCATCGCGGTGGCGGGCGATCCGGGCGCTCATCTGCCCGATCGGACCCAGGCCGAGCACCCCCACCGATCCTCCGCGCGGGATGTCGGCGTACTCGACCGCCTGCCAGGCCGTCGGCAGCACGTCCGAGA
>JAPSGM010000394.1 GCA_031177555.1 Chloroflexota bacterium | reverse complement strand
CGCTCAGCCGCACCGCCGTCATTCGATTGAGTGGTTCGCCTAATGGACCCTGCAGCACAAGCATGTTTGAAAGCACCGTCCGACCCTTGAACGACAAAGAGAAACGAGCACTCAGGATGCGGCTCGCGGCGCTCAGGGCCCATTGGTCTCGTTTACGGTGGCGACTGGTTGCTGTTGTACTCGGACTGTGTGCCGTAATGACAGCAGTGACGGCCATGGCGGGGAACGTCTCCTGGGCAACTGCCTTCCCGTTCTGGGTGGCAACTAGCTGTTGAGTTCAAGCACGTTGTTCATCACGCAGCGCTCGTGAGCCGCGACCACGGAGCCTCATAGCCAAGGCTGGCGTGCGGTCGCTGGCGATTGTAGTAATGCAGATAGAGCCGGAGCTTCGCTCGACGGATCTGGGAGGAGGCGTACGGTTCGGCGTAGGCCCACTCCCGGAGCAGCGTCTGAACGAAGCGCTCGGCCTGGCCGTTGGTTCGCGGGGTGTACGCGCGCGTGCGGAGATGCCGCAGGCCGAGGGCGTCGCAGGCGGTGCGCCATGCCCGCGACACATAGCCGCTGCCGTTGTCGCTCATCACGCGGCGCGTGGTGATCCCGCGGGCCTGCAGCCACCCGACGGCCTGCTGCAAGAACGCGGCGCAGGTGGTGCCGAGTTGGTCGGGAAGCACCTCGACGTACGCCAGGCGGCTGTGATCATCGACGGCCACGTGCACGTACTCCCACCCGATACCGGGCGTGGCGCGGCGACGGTCGCCGTGGATCCGATGCCCGATCTGGCCGATCCGCCCCAGCGGCTTGATATCGACGTGGAGCAGATCGCCGGGACGGGGCCACTCATACCGCTGGACCGGGACTGGAGGCGCCCCGGGCGGCCGATTCAATTCCAGGCGACGCAGCCAGGCGCTGACGGTGGAGCGTGGGATGCGGAGCGCTCGCCCGATCGCCCACGCCGGCAGCGCATGCCGCTCGCGCAAGAGGCGAATGAGCGCGATCGCGCCCGAGGTCTGATGCCGCGGGGCGCCGGGTCGGGACGACGCCTCTTCGAGGGCAGCCACGCCGCCGTCTTTGAAGCGCCGCACCCACTTCGCGACGGTGCGGACACTCACGGCAAAGCCTTCTGCTGCCTGGGCATAGCTCCACCCTTCGAACAAGACACGGCGAACCAGCAGCAAACGAGAAGTCGGCGTACTCTTCGCATTACGATGGAGCTTCATTCGGGGCCTCCTCTGAGCTGAATGGCTGTGTGGTAACACCATTCTTTTCCATGCACGGCCATAGAGTGAGGCCGAATGCCGCAGGCGCTGGGAAGCGGCACTCTATGCGCGGGAGCAATCGATGTTCAGACGGAACTTTCTGCACATGCTCGGGTTGGGCGGACTGGTCGGGGTCCCCAGCCAGGGCCGGACGAAGCAGGAGGACGCCACGCCGGATTTGAAGGTTGGTTCGCTGGATCTGGCCGAGGTGGACGTCATCGACACTCACGTGCATCCGCCGGCGCGGATGACCCTGTCGGAGTCGTACGAGAAGTGGAACTCCTCGTTCGTCGGATGCGATGGTCCCACCCTATGACTTCCCTGGGAAGGGGGACCTGCGCGCCAAGCTGGATCGACAGTTCATCGATCAGATTTGGGCTCTGCCGAGGCAGATTGGCTATAACAACTATATCGCCCGG
>JAPSGM010000194.1 GCA_031177555.1 Chloroflexota bacterium | reverse complement strand
GCATCCGGGTCACCGACCGGATGCCCACGCCGTGGCGCTGCCGCTCCAGCTCCATGTCCAGCCGCGCCTCTCCGACGCGCAGGCCGCGCACCGAGAGCCGATCCAGGAACTCCGGCAGGCGCGAGTGGCGCAGGCGCACCTCCCGGCTCACCGCGTCGATCTCCATGCCCAGCGCCGCCTCCAGCAGCATGAACACCGCGCCGGCGGCCCAGGCCTGCGGGGAGCAGGCGACCGGGTAACGGGTGGGGCCCTCGCCCTCGCGACGGGTGAAGCCGCAGAACAGCTCCGGCAGGCGGGCCAGCTCCAGGTGCAGGCTGGCCTCGAAGATCGCCGACAGCATCCGCGCTGCCTCGTCGTGGAAGCCGTAGCGCGCCAGCCCGCGCGCCACGAGCGCGTTGTCGTGCGGCCAGATGGACCCGTTGTGGTACGAGATCGGGTTGTAGCGCGCCTCTCCGGCCGCCACGGTACGGATGCCCCAGCCGCTGAACGAGGCGTCGCCCATCAGCGTCTCCGCCAGCCGCGCAGCGCGCTCCTCCAGCGCGATGCCGGCGAAGAGCGCGTGCCCGGCGTTCGAGGTGCGCACCCGGCACGGACGCTTCTTCCCATCCAGGGCGATGACGTAGGTTCCCAGCTCCTCGTCCCAGAAGGCCTCGTCGAAGGCGGCGCGGAGCGTCTCGGCCTGTTCCGCGAGCGCTTCCGCGCGCTCAGCGTGGCCCAGGCGGGCGGCCATCTCCGCCGCTCCCACGCGCGCCGCGTATGCATAAGCCTGCACCTCGGCCAGGGCGATTGGTCCCGCGGCGAGGGTGCCATCGGCGTGGAAGATGGAATCCCAGGAATCCTTCCAGCCCTGCTGGACCAGGCCGTCGGGACTCTGGCGGTGGTAGTCCAGGAACCCGTCATGGTCGGCGTCGCCATCGGCGTCCATCCAGGACAGGGCGCGCTCGACGTTGGGCCAGATGGCCGAGATGGTGGCGAGGTCATCGGTCTGGCGCCAGTAGGCAGCGGCAAGCACGACGAACAGGGGCGTGGCGTCGTGCGAGCCGAAGTAGCGACGGAACGGGATCTCGCCGGTGACCGCCATCTCGCCGAGCCGCACTTCGTGCAGGATCTTGCCCGGGGCGGCATCGTTGACCGGGTCGTGGTCGACCGCCTGGTTGGCGGCCAGGTAGCGCAGCACGCCGCGCGCGACGTGGGGAGCGATCCACAGCGACTGGAGCCCGACGACGAGCCCGTCGCGACCGAACGGGTCGCTGAACCAGGGGATGCCGGCGTGCGGGTACAGGCCGTGGTCGGTGCGCGCGCTGAGCATCGCCAGGTCGGCCTGGCTGCGGTCCAGCCAGTCGTTGAAGAGCTCGTTCGAGCTGCGCAGCCGCGCCCCACCCCGTCGGACCGTGGCATGGTGGCGCCGGACGCGAAGGACCGCCTCCTCGATCGAGGGCAGGTTGCGGCGACGGGTGGCCGCCTGCTCGCAGCTGATGGTGACGTCGAGCCGGACGGCGCGGCCCACCGGCAGCGTCAGCCGGAAGGCGGCGCGCGTCGCATCGAGCGTGTCCGGGCGGACCGAGAAGCCGATGCGGGTGCGGCGCACGACGTCGTCCAGCCCGTGGTAGCGCAGGACCACGCCCTGTTCGGAGAGGCTCGGCGACAGCGGGCGGCCCCGCTGGGCGCGCTCCGTGCCGCGCACCTCGAACACGTCGGCGAAATCGGCCTCGAAGGCCAGCTCGAGCTCCACCTTGATGGGTCGATCGGCGAAGCTGCGGATCACCAGGCGGTCATGGCAGGTCCCCTCCCACAGCGCCTTGACCCGCGACAGGTGGATGGTGCTGTGCGGGATCCGCCGTCCCCCGTCCAGGTCGGTGTTCGTCAGGTCGACGGCCAGCCGCGAGTTGTCGCGCTTGGCGGTCGAGCCGAGGAGCAGCGGGCGCCGTCCGGCGACGGTCAGCAGCAGGCCGGAGAGGTGCCGTGTGCCGCGGTGGTAGATGCCGTCCTCGCCGATGCCCAGGGGCCGGATGTCGCCCCACGCGTCGAAGATGGCGAACGAATCGCCCTGCTTCAGGACCGCCTCGTGCGCGGCGTCGCGCTCCGCCGTGGCGAGGACGTCGTACCGGTGGGCGAGGCCCTCGTCGAGCGCCCCCTCGCTCGCCTCGGTAGACTGCGCGCGCGTCGTGTCCCGCTCGGTCATCGATCCCCAGTGTGGCATGGCCGGGCCCTGCCAGGGACCGCCCGAACGTACCGTCTCCGGCGCCGTGGTAGCCTGCGCGCGGCCTCCTTCCGGGCCGGCCAGCACATCACTCGTCGAGGACTTCCCGCGTGCCCCACGTACCCATCCAGCGGCATCGGCTGCCGAACGGCCTGCGCATCATCCTGTCACCAGATCCCCGGGCGCCCATCGTGGCCGTGAACCTGTGGTACGACGTGGGCAGCAAGCACGAGAAGCCGGGTCGCACCGGCTTCGCGCACCTGTTCGAGCACATGATGTTCCAGGGCTCGGAGCACGTCGCCAAGGGCGAGCACTTCGCCCTGGTCCAGGCCGCCGGCGGGACGCTGAACGCGAGCACCTGGCTGGACCGCACGAACTACTTCGAAACCCTGCCGAGCCACGAGCTGGAGCTGGGCCTTTGGCTGGAGTCCGACCGCCTGGCCGGCCTGCTGCCGGCGATGACCCAGGAGAAGCTCGACAACCAGCGCGACGTGGTCAAGAACGAGCGGCGCTGGTCGGTGGACAACCAGCCCTACGGCACCTGGGACGAGAAGATCCAGGAGCTGCTCTACCCCGAGGCGCACCCGTACCACCATTCGACCATCGGCTCCATGGAGGACCTCAGCGCCGCCAGCCTGGAGGACGTCTCCGAGTTCTTCGCCACCTACTACGCTCCGAACAACGCGGTCCTCACCGTGGCCGGCGACTTCGAGCCGGCGGACGCGCTGGCCATGATCGAGCGTCACTTCGGCCCGATCCCCGCCAACGACGCCCTCCCGCCACCGCCCGATGTCGCCGTCGCGGAGCGCCTGGGGAGGGAGGTGCGCGAGACCGTCACGGACCTGTGCTCGCTGCCGCGCGTGTACCTGGCGCACCGCATGCCAACCTTCGGGACCGATGCCTTCGAGGCGCTCCTGGTCGCCGCGGACCTCCTGGGAGTGGGACGCGCCTCGCGCCTGTACCGCGTCCTCGTCCGCGAGCGACGGCTGGCGCAGGACGTCACCGTCTTTCCCTTCCCGGTCGTCGGCGGCGCTTCGATGTTCACGCTGTGGGCCACCGCCCGGCCCGACGTCGCGCCGGCCGAGCTGGAGGCGGCGACGGTCGCCGAGCTCGATCGCCTGGCGGCCGACGGGCCGAGCGAGGAGGAGCTCGAGCGCGTGCGAAACCTGCACGCCGCCGCGGTGGAGTCCAGCCTGGAGCGCATCGCGGAGCGGGCGGACCGCCTCTCGATGTACGCCTGCCTCTTCGACGAGCCG
The DNA here is from genome assembly GCA_031177555.1 of Chloroflexota bacterium. Classification (GTDB taxonomy): domain Bacteria; phylum Chloroflexota; class Limnocylindria; order QHBO01; family QHBO01; genus JAPSGM01. The sequence goes on along the minus strand of JAPSGM010000194.1, from coordinate 779 downwards.
GAGCGGATCAACACCGAGGTCAGCCGCTACCTCGCCGTCGGGGCGGATCGCATCCGCGCCGCCATGGCCGGCACGCTGCGCGTCGACAACCGGCTGTCGCTTACCTACCTGCCCGGGGAGCCGCAGGTCGCGGCCACCGCCGGCGCCGAGGAGGCCGTCTCATGACCGTCGCACCCAACCCGCTGCGGCCGGTGCCCGGGGCGCCGCGGCCGTACCGCTTCCCGGACTTCGACCGCCGCCGGCTGCCCAACGGGCTGACCGTCTGGATGGTGCCGATCCCCGGCGCCACCATGGCCGGCGTCCACTGCGTGGTCGACGCCGGCGCCGCCTCGGAGGAGGAGGCACGGGGCGGCGTGGCGGCGCTGACCGCCCAGCTGCTGGTGACCGGCACCCGCCGGCTGGACGCGTCCGCCTTCGCCGAAGCGACGGAGCGCCTCGGCATCGAGGTCAGCAGCGAGTCGAGCTGGGACTCGGCGCGCGCGTCCTTCCAGGCACTGCCGGAGCACGTCGAGGACGGCATCGAGCTGCTGGCCGAGATGATCCGCGAGCCGCGCCTCGACCCGTCCGAGTTCGAGCGGCTCCGCGCCGAGCGCCTGAACGAGATCCTGCAGTCGCGCTCTGACCCCGGGCGCCTGGCCGAGGAGATGTTCCTGCGCCACGTCTTCGACGAGTCGACGCCGTACCGGCGCCTCTCGGCCGGCACGCCGGAGACCGTCGCCGACCTCGCCCTGGACGCGATCCGCGCCCACCACGCCGCGCACTGGCTGCCGGGCCGGTCC
>JAPSGM010000047.1 GCA_031177555.1 Chloroflexota bacterium | reverse complement strand
GTACCGCTGGTCGTGCGGCGTCCCGGCGCCGCCCTGTTCGCCGAGGTCCTGGCGGCATCGGCGTCCATGCTGTTCGGCGCGCAGTGGGGCCTGCTGACCGTGGTCTACGGCCTGGTGCAGGGAGCAGCCGCCGAGCTCGTGTTCGCGTTCGGCCTGTACCGGACCTGGACTCTGCCGGTGGCGATCCTGGCCGGCGCGGCCGCGGGAGTCGGAGGGGCGCTGCTCGACATCCCGCTGTTCTACAGTGAAATCTTCGACGGCGAGAATTGGGGCGTGGACTGGCAGGTCGTGTACGTCGGCCTCGTGGCGCTGAGCGCGGCGCTGATCGCCGGCGTCGGGTCGTGGCTGCTGGTCCGCGCGCTGGCGGCAACCGGCGCCCTCAGCAACTTCCCGTCGGGGCGCGAGCAGCTGGAGGTCTGACCCCCTGACCGGCAGCCGGTCGCCGGCCCCCGGCGGCATCGAGGCCCGCGGCTGGGGGTGGCGCCACGCCGGGCGACGGGCGTGGGCGGTCCGGGGGCTCGACCTTCGCATCGAGCCGGGCGAGCGGGTGCTCCTGCTGGGCCCGTCCGGCTCCGGCAAGTCGACCCTGCTCATGGCACTGGCCGGGCTGCTCGACCCATCGGGGGGCGGCGAGTCGGAGGGCGAGCTGGTGGTCGACGGCCTGCCGCCACGCGAGGCGCGCGACCGGACCGGCCTGCTGTTCCAGGATCCGGAGTCGCAGATCGCCATGGCGCGCTCCGGCGACGACGTCGCTTTCGGGCTGGAGAACCGATGCATCCCGGGCGACGCGATCTGGCCGCGGGTGGCGGCCGCGCTCGACGCCGTCCGCTTCCCGTACGGGCCCGATCGGCCCACCGATGCCCTCTCGGGTGGGGAGCAGCAGCGGCTGGCGCTGGCCGGCGTCCTGGCCATGCGGCCCGGGCTCCTGCTCCTCGACGAGCCGACGGCCAACCTGGACCCTGGCGGGGCGGCCGCGATCACCGACGTGCTGCTGGAGGTCCTGCGACGCCTCGGCCTGACGCTGGTCCTCGTCGAGCATCGCGTGGCCGAGGCCCTGCCGCTGGTCGACCGCGCGGTGGTGCTCGAGGCTGGTCGCGGCGTGGTGGCCGAGGGCCGGCCGCGCCAGGTCTTCGCCGAGCATGGGGACCGACTGGCCGAGGCCGGGGTCTGGGTGCCCGACCGCCGGCTGCCGTCGCCGCCGGAACGGACGCGGCCGCCGTCCGAGACGCTGCTCCTGGCGGAGCAGGTCTCGTTCACCTATCCGGGCAGCCGCTCACCGGCCCTCCCCCGCAGCGACGTCCAGCTCCGCAGCTCCGAGGCGCTGGCGGTCACCGGGCCCAACGGCAGCGGCAAGTCGACGCTGGCCATGCTGCTGGCCGGGCTGCTGCGCCCGACGGTCGGTTCCGTGGTCGCCGGCGAGGCGCTGGCGCCGGGACGTGGTCACGACGCGATCTGGCGCTGGCCGGCCAGTGCGCTGGCGCGCCAGGTCGGCACCGTGTTCCAGGACCCGGAGCACCAGTTCCTGACGGGCACCGTCCGCGACGAGCTCATGCTGGGCCCGCTGCGCACCGGCGTCGAGCGGCCGGCGGCGCGGCGCCGGGCGGACGAGCTCCTCGATCGCCTGCACCTGTCGCACCTGGCCGAGGCCAACCCGTTCACGCTGTCGGGCGGCGAGAAGCGGCGGCTCTCGGTGGCGACGGCGCTGGCCCCCGCGCCGTCGGTCCTGGTTCTGGACGAGCCGACCTTCGGCCAGGACCGCCGGACGGCCACCGAGCTGCTGGCCCTGCTCGCCGCCCTGCGCGACGACGGCCGCGCGGTCTGCTTCGTGACCCATGACCGCGACTTCGCGTCCGCGCTGGCGGACCGGACGCTGCGGCTCCCGGCGCTGCAGGAGGCGCAGCTGGGATGAGGCTGTTCACCCCGCTCCGACCTAACCCCGAAGCGCCGCTGGCGCGCGCCAACCCATCGGTAAAGCTGGGGTCCGCCGCGCTGGTGATGGTCGCCCTGTTCGCGTCGGCCGACGGCGTCACGGCGAGCATCGTCCTCGCCGGCCTGGCGGGCGCGACCCTGCTGAGCGGCCTGTCGGCGCGCGCCCTGCTGGGTCGCACCTGGCCGCTTCTGCTCGCCGCCCTGTCGGTGGCCCTCCTGAACACGCTCCTGGCGCCGGAGCAGACCGGGACGCCGCTCCGCATCGGTCCGCTGGTGGTCGGCAGCGACAACGTGACGGCGGGAATCGGGCTCGGCCTGCGGCTGTTGGGGATCGCCTATTCCGGCGTGCTGGCCCTGGCCACCACCGACGCCACCGAGCTCGCCGATTCGCTCGTCCAGCAGCTGCGCCTCTCGCCGCGGTTCTCGGTCGGCGCCCTGGCCGGGGCGCGGCTGCTGCCGATGCTGGCCGACGAGTGGCAGATCCTCTCGCTCGCCCGGCGGGCGCGCGGCGTGGAGGCCGGGCGCTCGCCGACCGCAGCCGTGCGCATCGCCTTCGGCCAGCTGCTGGGCCTGCTGGTCGCCGCAGTCCGGCGCGGCACGCGCCTGGCCACGGCCATGGAGGCGCGGGGCTTCGGTGCGCTGCCGTGCCGGACCATCGCCAGGCCGCAGCGCGTCGAGCGGAGCGACTGGCTGCTGCTGGCCGCCGCGGCAGCGCTCGTCGGCGTGGCGATCGCGGTGAGCGTTGCCCTCGGGACCTGGCGCTTCATCTTCGGCTGACGCCGCTCGCCGGGGCTGACGCCGCTCGCCGGGCGGTATGCTCCGCGCCAGACCGAGATGATCCGCACCACGCCGTTCCACCCCCGGACCAGCGCCCTGAACGAGACCGGCCTGTGGCAGCACTGGTCCGGTCACCTGGCCGCGAGCCGCTACCAGTCGTCGGACAAGCTCGAGTACTTCGCGGTTCGCAACGCGGCGGGCATCTTCGACACCTCGCCGCTCTACAAGTACCGGATCGCCGGGCGCGACGCCGAGCGCTTCCTGTCCGGGATGCTGGCCCGCGACATCCGCCAATGCCCGCCGGGGCACGCCCATTACACGACCTGGCTGGACGAGCGCGGCTTCGTGCTGGAGGACGGCGTGATCCAGCATCGGTCCGTGGGCGAGTACCTGCTGACCTCGGCCGAGCCGAACTTCGCCTGGTTCGCCGACCGGGTCGGACGCATGGCGGTGAGCGTCGAGGAGGTGAGCCTGGGCATCGGCGCGCTGGCGGTGCAGGGCCCCCGCTCCCGCGACCTCCTGGCCCGCCTGGTGCCGGACACCGCCGCCCTCCCGTTTTTCGGTATCACGACCGGGAGCATCGGCGGCCGGCCGGTGACCGTCTCCCGCACCGGCTACACCGGCGACCTGGGCTACGAGGTCTGGGTGGAGACCCCCGACGCGCTGGCCGTGTGGGACGCGCTGTGGGACGCCCTCGACGGCCGCGGCGTGCTGCCGTACGGCATGGCGGCCCTCTACATGCTCCGCATCGAGGCGGGCCTGATGCTGCTGGGCGTGGACTTCGACTCCAGCCGGTTCGCGTTCAACGACGCCCATCGGTCCACCCCGCTGGAGCTAGGCTGGCGCTGGATGTTCAAGGGCCTGGCCGAGGATGACCGGCCCTTCATCGGGCGCCGTGCGCTCGAACGCGAGATCGCGGAGCGGACGTCCCGCTGGAACATGGTGGGCCTGGTGGTCGACTGGCAGGACTACGATCGCGTGTACAGCGCCGCCGGCCTGATCCCACCCAAGGACCACAGGCCGATCCACGAGGACTGGATGGTGTACGACGATGAGCGCCGGCGGGTCGGGTACGCGGCCAGCACCATGTACTCGCCGGTCCTCCAGAGGCACGTCGCCCTGGCGCGGGTCCGCCCGGACCTGGGCAGGCCGGGAACTCGCCTGTTCCTGGAGTTCACGGTCGACCACCACTACGAGCAGGTCGCCGCGCACGTCGCCCGGCTGCCGCTCTACAACCCGCAGCGAAAGACGGCGTGAGCATGGACCGATACGACGCGATCATCATCGGGGGCGGACACAACGGCCTGGTGAACGGGGCCTACCTGGCTCGTGGCGGCCTGAAGACGCTGATCCTGGAGCGCCGGCACCTGGTCGGCGGCGCGGCCATCACCGAGGAGCTGCGGCCGGGCTTCAGCTTCACGACGTTCAGCTACGCGCTCTCCCTGCTGCGGCCGCAGATCATCCACGAGCTCGAGCTGCCCAGGCACGGCTTCCTGCCGCTGCTGATGTCCACTCGCTTCGCCCCGGGCGCGGACGGCGACCACCTCCTCTTCACCCGCGACCATGACGAGAACCTGCGCGAGATCATCCGCCACTCGCCGCACGACGCCGATGCCTACGAGCAGTACGGCCACGACCTGGACCGCGTGTGCCAGGCCATCAAGCCGCTGCTCGACATGGCCCCGCCGGACATCTTCAGCGACGATCCCGAGGAGCTGGTCGCGCTGGCCAGCCTCGGCTCGCGGCTGCGCTCGCTGGACAGGCGGACGCTGCACAACGCCGTGCGGCTGCTGACTGGCAGCGCCGCCGACTTCGTGGACGACTACTTCGACTCGGAGCTGTTGAAGGGGTGGCTGGCCTCGTCGTCGATCATCGGCTCCAAGGTGGGTCCGCGGTCGCAGGGATCGGGGCTGGTGCTGCTGTTCCACTCGCTCGGCGAGCATGACGGCGAGTTCGGGACCTGGGCCTTCCACAAGGGCGGCAACGGCGGCTTCACGCAGGTGCTGGCCCGGGCGGCCCAGGCATTTGGGGCCGAGATCCGCCTGGAGGCGCCCGTGGAGCGGGTGCTGACCCGCGACGGCGAGGCCACCGGCGTGGCGCTGGCCGACGGAACCGAGATCGCGGCCGACGTGGTCGTCAGCGCCCTCGATCCGCGACGCACTTTCCTGGAGCTGGTCGACCCGCGCGAGCTGCCGGACGACCTGGTCGAGGACATCCGTCGCCTGAAGTTCCAGGGAGTCAGCTCCAAGGTCAACTTCGCGCTGGACGGGCTGCCGGCCCATCCGGAGCTCGGGGCGCGGGCCGACATCTACCGCGGCTTCGTGAACATCGGTCCGTCCATCGACTACCTGGAGCGGGCCTACGATGCGGCCAAGTACGGTCGGTACAGCGAGGAACCGTACATCGACTGCGCCATCCAGTCGACCATCGACCCGGACATGGCGCCGCCCGGCCGGCACGTTCTCTCCTGCTTCGTGCAGTACACCCCGTACCGGCTGCGCGAGGGCGACTGGGACATCGAGCGTGAGCCGATGGCGGACCGCGTGCAGGCGACTCTGGAGCGCTTCTTCCCGGGCTTCGGCGACCTGGTCCTGCAGCGGGAGGTGCAGACGCCGCTGGACATCGAGCGCACGCTGGGCCTGTCCGAGGGCAACATCTTCGCCGGCGAGTTCCTGGCGCCGCAGATGTTCTTCTTCCGCCCCGCGCCAGGCTGGTCTCAGTACCGCACCCCGCTGGCCGGGTATTACCAGTGCGGCTCCGGGACCCATCCCGGTGGCTGCGTCATGGGAGCGCCCGGCCGCAATGCCGCCCACCAGATCCTGAAGGACCGCGGCACGCCAATCGGCTGAGCCCGCGGTCTCAGCCAGCCGGCGGCTGAACCGGCCAGGGAGCCGAGGTGACCGCCGGCTACTCGGCCATTTTCAGCCAGGCAGCGGCTCACATGACCCCGGAAGCCGGTCATGGCCGGCCGTCAGGCCCCGTCCTTGGTCCGTTCAGCCGCAGGCTGGCTCAAGAAGGGCGAGCCGCCGCCGCGCAAGGTAGCGGTCAATTGAGCCCGATGCCGGCGGGAGTACCCTCACGGCATGGCCCACGAGGAACTTACCGTCCGCGCCGGCAACGCAACGCTGGCCGGCACCCTGACCCTGCCCGACGGCCCGCCGCCGGGGCAACGGCGCGGGCGCCACCCCAACGTGCTGCTGCTGCCCTCGTGGCTGCCGCGCGACCGCGACGGCGGGTGGGATCGCGCCGGGCATCCGGCCTGGTTCGTCGCGGAGCCGGCCGCCCGTCCCGGGCTGCTACGCCGGCTGGCCGATGCCCTGGCCGCCGTCGGGGTGGCCTCGCTGCGCTGCGACCCGCGCGGCTGCGGCGCGTCCGACGGCGCGTGGGAGTCGACCTCGCTCTTCACCCGGATCGACGACGCGCGCGACATGCTGGCCGCCATGCGCTCGCACGGGGCGCTGGACCTGCGCCGCACCGGGCTCGTGGGCCACGGGGAGGGGGCCACGCTGGCGCTGTCGGTGGCGATCGGTGACCCGGCGGTGAGCGCCCTGACGCTGGTCGGCGCGGCCGCGCGCTCGCAGCGGGACGTGGTGCGCCGCGGCGTGGCCGAGCGATCGCGCACCGGCGCCGACCGCGAGCATCCCGTCGTCGCCGCGCTCGACCGCTGGGCCGAGGACCTCGTCGAGCGCGCCGAGCGCCGCGAGGCATCGGTCCGCATCCGGATCGCCGGGGCGTGGGTTGAGCTGCAGCTCGCGGCCCTCGAGCAGGCGATCCACACCCCGAACCTGGCCCTGGCGACGATGCTCCACCGTTCCGTTGCCATGGTGCATGGCGCGGACGACGCCTGGGCCGCGCCCGACGAGTCCGACCTGCTGCTGGCCGCGCTGCGCGAGGCCGGCAACGATCCGGCGCTGCGCACGGTGCCCGGCGCGGGCCACGACCTGGCGGAGGCGGAGGACGACCTGATCGCCGAGCTGGCCGCGGACCTCGCCGGCCGCCTGGAGCCGCGCGAGCTGCCGCCGGTGCTGGTGGCGCTGGAGGAGATGGGCGGCGGCGTCCAGTAGCCGGCCGCTGCGCTACGATGCGGGCATGAAGCCTCAGCCGGGAGACGCGGCCCCCGACTTCGCGCTGTCGGCTGACGACGGCACGGCGGTCAGCCGCGAGGGAGAGCTCGGGCGGCGGTACGTCCTGTACTTCTATCCCAAGGACGACACGCCCGGCTGCACCGCCCAGGCCTGCTCGCTGCGCGACAACATCGAGCGGGTGACGGCGACGGGGATCGAGGTCTACGGCGTGTCTTCCGATTCGGTGAAGAGCCACCAGAAGTTCCGCGCCAAGTACGGCCTGCCCTACCGACTCCTGGCCGACGAGGACCATGCCGTCGCCGAGCGATTCGGCGTCTGGGTCGAGAAGTCGTTCGCCGGAAAGACGTACATGGGGGTCGAGCGCTCCAGCTTCATCATCGGGCCCGATGGGAGGGTCGAGCACGTGCTCGAGCGGGTGAAGCCCGCGGAGCACGTCGATCGGGTGCTCGAGGCACTGGCGACGTGAAAAGCGAGCGCGGCGGCGGCTCGCTGGTGCTCATGTCGATCGGCGTGACGCTGGCCGGCCTCCTGGTCATCGGCGGGGTGCTGGCCCTGGTGTGGGCGCTGGCCGGATGATCTGGATCCTGACCGCCGCCGTCCTGCTGGCGTGGTTCATCGGCCTCCTCATGGCCTGGGGACCACTCGTGAACCTGCTGCTGGTGGCCGCCGCCGTCCTGCTGGTGGTCCAGCTCATCAACGAGCGCGAGGCACGTCCCTGAGCGACTCGGACCTGCCCGCGCGCTGGCTCGTCGTCATCGGGCTGGTGATGCTGTGGCTAATCGCCCTCGTCATGGGCATCTCCCTGGGCGGGCTGATCCACCTGCTCCTGTTGGCCGCCCTGGGCGTGACGCTCTACGGGCCGCTGGTGACCGGCCGCAGCTGACCGGGCACAGCGCACGCCGCGGGGCCGTCAGGCCTCGGCTTCGTCGATTGCGACGGCCTAGCTGTCACGTTGTTGCGTAGGCTTCGCCGTGATGAAGCTGCTGCTCTTCGCCGACCTTCACCTCGACGCGCCGTTCGCCTGGGCAAGCCCGGAGACCGCGCGCGGCCGTCGCCGCAATCGACGCGAGACGCTCAGCCGCATCATCGCCCTGGCGGAGGCGGAGGGGGTCGATGCGATCCTGTCCGCCGGCGACCTGTTCGAGCACGATCGGGTCAGCCCGGACACCCTCGCCTTCCTCCGGGCGGCCTTCGCCGGGACCGATATCCCCGTCTTCCTGGCGCCGGGCAACCACGACTGGCTCTCGGCGCGCAGCCCGTACGAGCTGGTCGAGTGGTCGCCCAACGTCCACGTCTTCACCGATGAGCGCCTGGCGCCGGTCACCCTGGCCGATGGCCTGACGCTGTGGGGCGCGGCGCACCGCGCCCCCGCCAACACCGACGGCTTCTTCGCCGGCTTCCGCCCGGACCGCGGCGGGCAGCACCTGGCGCTGGCCCACGCCTCCGAGCGCAGCCTGCTTGGCTGGCAGGAGGCCGGCAAGCAGCCCCACGCCCCGTTCGACGCCCGCGAGATCGCGGAGGCCGGGATCGCCCATGCCTTCCTGGGCCACTACCACCTGCCGCGCGACGCCGACCGGCACACGTACCCCGGCAACCCCGACCCGCTCGAGTTCGGCGAGGAGGGGGAGCGCGGCGCCGTCCTCGTCACCATGCAGCGTGACGGCAGCGTGATCCGCGAGCGGCGGGTCGTCGCCGTCAGCCGCGTCCACGACATCACCGTCTCGCTCGAGGGCTCCGCGCACGAGGACGAGGTCCGCGATGCCGTCGCCGGCGCGCTCGCCGGCCTGGAGGGCTGCGTTCGGGTCACGCTCGAGGGGGAGGTCGGGCCGGACGCCCGCATCGACGCGCGCGACCTGGCGCGGCTCGGCGAGCACCTCGACGGGCTGGTGGTTCGCGTCGGGCAGCTGGGCATGGCATACGACCTCGGTGCCATCCACGCCGAGCAGACGGTGCGCGGCCAGTTCGTGCGCGACGCGGCGGACGCGATCGAGGACCATGACCTCCGGCGCCGGGTGGTGCTGACCGGCCTGCGCGCCCTGGAGGGGCGCTCGGACCTGGAGGTGGCCTGACCGATGCGCATCGAGCGCGTCGTGGCCCGCGCCTTCGGCCCCTTCCGCGGCGAGGAGCTGCGGCTGTCGCCCGGCATGACGGTCGTCTCCGGCCCGAACGAGGCGGGCAAGTCCTCGTGGCATGCGGCCCTGCGCCTGGCGCTGACCGGCCTGCGCCGCGGCAAGGGACCCGGCACCGCTGCCGAGCGCCTGCTCGCCGAGCGGCACCGGCCGTGGGACGATCGCGAGCAGTGGGCGGTGGAGGCCCGCCTGCGCCTGGCCGACGGCCGGCTGGTGGAGATCAGCCAGGACCTCGCCGGCAAGGTGGACTGCCGCGCTGTCGACGTGGGACTGGGCCGCGACGTCTCGCACGAGATCCTGGACGGTACGCCCGACGCGTCGCGCTGGCTGGGCCTGGACCGGGATGCCTTCGCGGCCACCGTCTCGGTCAGCCAGGCGCAGATCCTGGCGGTGGCCGAGGCTGCCGACGACCTGCAGCAGCAGATGCAGCGGGCCGCGGCGACGCGCGGCACGGACGCGACCGCGGCCGAGGCCATCGCCAGGCTGGAGCAGTTCCGCAGGGACGCCGTCGGGGCCGATCGTGTCGGGGCGCGCGGGCCGTTGCGCACGGCGCGGGACCGGCTGGCGACGCTGGAGGCGCGTCTGGCCGAGGCACGGCGCCAGCACGGGGAGTACCTCGACCGGGCGGCTGGCATCGACGTCGCCGAGCGCCGCGTTGCCGACGCGCGGCGTGCGGTCCTCGGGGCCGAGGCCGAGCTCGCCGCGGCGCGCGCCGCCGCATCGCGCCGGCGTTTCGAGACCGCGGCCGAGTTGGCCGCGCGCCAGCCCTCGCCGCCCGAGGCCGCGGAGGCACGAGATGACCGCGCCGATGCGGTGGCGTCGGCGCTGGATGCGTGGGCCGCGCGCCCCGAGCCGGTGGCCCTGCCGGGGGCCAGCGCCGCCGAGATTGAGGCCGAGCTGGCCTCGCTGCCGGCCGAGCCGGCAGGCGACCGGCAACCGCACGAATCGGTGCGTGGGGCGCTGCGCGACCTCGACCTGGCCGAGCACGCCATCGCCCTGCTCGAGGAGGTGCCCGTCGCCGACGAGCCGCGGCTGCCGCCGCTCGATGAGTCCCACGTCCGCGAGCTGGCACGGCGGGATGCGGACCCGCCGTG
>JAPSGM010000393.1 GCA_031177555.1 Chloroflexota bacterium | reverse complement strand
CCGAGGATAGAACGGGCGTTCGGTTTTGTCCATGCCCAGTCTGGCGCGCCGAGCCGACGGTGCCGCGGACCGGTCGGCCGTACCGATGGGTAGCGCCGACGCGCTAACATGCCCATGGCGCCCCGCGCCGTCGGCAGGCGAGACTCGCCTCATCCCGAGCAGCCGAGAGGGGAACCCAGCCAGGTGGCATCCAATTCCGCCCCATCCCTTGGGGGACAGGCCCTCGTGGAGGGCGTCCTGATTCGCACCGCCGACCGCTGGACGGTGGCGCTGCGCCGGCCCGACGGCCAGATCCACCTCTCGGAGGGTGCCATCCCGCCGGCGCGTGGCCCGTGGACGCTGCCCTTCCTGCGCGGCCTGCGCGCGCTCGGCGTCCAGTTCCGCCTGGGCTTGCGCGCGCTGCTCGACTCGTCGGTGATGGCCGAGCACGGCGAGCTGCGGCCGATGCCGACCATGATGCTGGCCTGGGTCGTCGGGGTCAGCCTCGTCATCGGGCTGCTCATCTTCACCGTGCTGCCCCTCCTCCTGACCGGGCGCGAGCCGGGGGCGGAGGCGAGCGTGCTGCAGCGCCTGTCGGAGGGAGGGGTCAAGACCGGCTTCCTGGCGGCCTACGTCGTGGGCGTCACGAGGGTGGCCCGATACCGGCGAATCTTCAGCTACCACGGCGCCGAGCACATGGCCATCGCCTGCGCCGAGGCCGGCGAGGCGCTCACGGTCGAGAACGTGGGCCGGCACAGCCCCGCGCACCCGCGCTGCGGCACCGGCTTCCTGGTCATCCTCGCCACGGTCGACACCTTCGTGCTGGCCATGCTCCCGCGCATGGGCGAGGTCCTCGACCTGGCGGTGCGCATCGGCTTCCTACCGGTCACCGCGGCGGTGGCCTACGAGCTCCTGCGCTGGGGGTCACGCCAGCGCGGGATCGGCTTCGCCCTCAACCGATTCGGGCTGCTCACCCAGCGCCTGACCACGGCGCGGCCCGACCGACGCCAGGTCGAGGTGGCCATCGCGGCCGTCGAGCTGTGCCGGGCCCCAGCGCCCGCGATCGAGGCCAATGCGGTGGCGGCGCCTTCCCTGGTCGCCGCGCGCTAGGAGCGCGGCCCCTCCACCACCGTGGCCTGGGTGACGACGAACCGCTGCCGGCAGGCATTCTCCTCGGCCAGAGGTCCGGCGTAGTACAGCTCCTCGGCCGGCACGCGCCGGCGGCACTCCGCCGCGGCGGGGTCGTCGTAATGGCCGGTGATCCGCAGCCAGGCTCCGACGTACTCGTCGCGCCATTCCAGGCCGGCAGCCGGGATGGCATCCTTCCACCATCCGTCGCCCGCACGGCTCTCCATCGGCAGCAGGAAGAAGGCGCGTGGGGGATTCATCAGCCAGGCTGCTGGTCCACGGCTCGCTCGACCACGGCCCCAGCACCCGTCGCAGTCGGCCGACCAGGCGGTGAAGGTCAGCGGCCGGCCGCCGAAGCACGGCACCGCGACCGTCGCGTGAAGCGTCATGAACTCGAGCCCCGAGTCGGGCGGCTCGGGGCACTCGCCCCGGTCGACTGGCGGCACCCCGGGAAACGCCTGCGTGACCTGGCGCGTCCACGCCTCATCGGGCCCCAGATGCCAGAGCACCGGATCGGTCACGACTCCATTCGGTTGCGCTCCGACGGCGACGACGCCGCCGGGCCCGGCCGC
>JAPSGM010000193.1 GCA_031177555.1 Chloroflexota bacterium | reverse complement strand
TCAGGCCAATCCGGAGCGGATTCGCCTCTTCCCCCAAGATCGTCACCTCGCTGTGCGGCACCGTCTCGGGCGGGCGGTTCGGTGCTACCCCGGCGTTGTGCAAATTCCCTGCCAGCGGCCGCCTGTCCTAGAGCCGGCCGGCGTCGATGATCCGCTGCAGGAACTCCCGGGTGCGGGCCTGGGTGGGCGAGCTGAAGATCCGATCGGGGGGCCCTTCCTCCAGGATGCGGCCCCCGTCGAGGAACAAAACCCGGCTGGCGATGTCGCGCGCGAAAGCCATCTCGTGGGTGGCGATGACCATGGTCATCCCGGCGCTCGCCAGCTCGCGGATCACGTTCAGGACCTCCGCCACCAGCTCCGGGTCGAGCGCCGAGGTCACCTCGTCGAGCAGCAGCAGGTCGGGCTGCATGGCCAGCGCCCGGACGATCGCCACGCGCTGCTGCTGGCCGCCCGACAGGCGGTCGGGAAAGTCGTCGCGCTTGTCGACGAGGCCGAAGCGCTCCAGCAGGGCGGTGGCGGCCTCCCGCGCCTCGCGGGGCGGGCGCTTCAGCACCTTGCGCGGGGCCAGCGTCACATTGTCGAGCACCGACATGTGCGGGAACAGGTTGAAGGCCTGGAAGACGATCCCGATGCGGCGGCGGATGCGGTCCACGTCGACGCCGGGTGCGGTGATCTCCTCGCCCTCGACCACCACGCGCCCGGCGTCGATCGGCTCGGTGAGGTTGATGCAGCGCAGCAGGGTCGACTTCCCCGAGCCCGACGCGCCGATGAGGCACACGATCTCGTGCTCGGCCATGGTCAGGTCGATGCCGCGCAGGACCTCCAGGTCCCCGAAGGACTTCCACAGGCCCTCCACGAGCAGGGCCGTGCCGTCGGTCGGCCGCTCCATCGGTCCGGTCATGGGCGCCAGCCCATCAGGCGCCCGCGGCGAGCACCGGACGACGTGGCCTTCACGACGGCCGCGTAGCGACGGTCGCGCTCGCGGGCGACCAGCCAGTCGGTGAAGCGCGCCAGCGGGATGGTGACGACGAGGAAGACGAGCGCGGTGACCATGTAGGGGGTGAAGTTGAAGGTCGCCGATTGGCGCAGCTGGGACTGGCGGAAGATTTCCACCACGCCGATGAACGAAACCAGCACGGTGTCCTTCTGCAGCCCGATGAAGTCGTTCAGCAGCGGCGGGATGACGCGGCGTACGGCCTGGGGCACCACGACGTAGCGCATGGCCTGGAGCTGGGTGAGACCGAGGGACCGTGCCGCGGCGGTCTGCGAGGGGTGAATGGAGTCGATGCCGGCACGGTAGACCTCGGACACGTAGGCGGAGTACAGGAGAGTGAGCGCCACGAGGCCCCAGATGAAGGGGTCGGCCGGCACGCCCTTGATGCGAAGTCCCGGGATGCCGAAGCCCAGGATGAAGATGACCAGCACTCCCGGCACGGCGCGGAACAGGTCGATGTAGATGGTCGCCAGCAGTCGCACGGGAAAGAGCACCGGACCCGGCAGCGAGCGCAGGATGGCCAGCACCAGCCCCCATACCAGGATGAGGAGCTCCGCGATCGTGAACAGCAGCACGTTGGTCCCGAACCTCGGGATGATGCGGGGCGCCGACTCGGCAAAGATCTCGCCGTTCAGGAACGACTGCCGCACCTGCTCCCAACCCGGCGCGTTGACCGCGACGAGGGCGAGCGCGCCGAAGAAGATGACCGTGCTGACGACGGCGATGAGGAGCGACCGCACACCGGCCCGCCCGACCCCGAGGCGCGGCCCCGGTGTCCGCGGCGGCGGAATGGCCCCGGAGTCGCGAGCCTCGTCGATCACCCGTCGTCAGGCTTGGGCGGTCACTCGATGACCGGCGCTTCCACGGCCTCTGACAACCATTCGATCGTGAGCTGCTCCAGCTCGCCGTTGTCCGTGAGGGCGGCCAGCGCCTCGTTCACGCAATCGGTCAGCGGGCTGTCCATCTCCAGCACGAGGCTGAAATGCTCCTGGTCCGCGGCAGTTCCCTGTGACGGGAACTGGCCGACGATGACGCCGTTGGTGAACTGCACGGCGGTGATGAAGAACGCCGTCGGGAGGTCCACGACGATGCCGTCGACCTGGTCGGCCCGGATGCCGTTGATCGCGCCGGTGTTGTCGTTGTAGACGCGCGGCTCGGTCGCGGGCTGGATGACCTCCTCGACGTACTGCAGGCTGGTCGTGCCCTGCGCCACGCCAAGGCGGTACTGCGCGACATCCTCGATGCTCGACGCCCCGGCGATCGGGGTGTTCTCACGAGCGACCAGCGCCTGGTTGACGAAGTAGTAGCCACCGCTCATGTCCACGGCCTGGGCTCGCTCCTCGGTGAAGGACACCTGCGCGAGGTAGAAGTCGAAGTCCTTGGGACCCGGAGCGAAGGAGTTGTCGAAGGGAACGGGGATCCACTCCACCTGGTCCTGGCCGAAACCGAGCTCCCCCGCCACCGCGTAGGCCACGGCTGACTCGAAGCCGCGGCCGTTGGTCGGATCACCCAGCTCCCAGGGCTCGGTGGCCTCCTCGTCGTCGGCCGGCGGATCGAAGTACGGCGGGAATGCGGGGTTGTCGGTGCCGATGGTCAGCATGCCGGCCTGCTTCGTCTCCAGCGTCTCCGGCGCGCAGGCATCCGTGGCTTCGCTCATGACGGCCGATCCCGCTGCGGACTGCTCCGCGGGGGCCGATGGCGACGTCGCGGCCGTGCAGCCGGCCACCAGGGCGGCGATGACCAGGGCCGATGGGAGGAGGAACCGCTTGGAAGTGGGCATCGGGAGGTGCTCCGTCGAGTGTGATCGTGGTGCTCAGTGCGGGGAGTGTACCCGCAGAAGGCAGCGTGGCCTACTCCACGAAAACGCGACCCTTGGCGCTCCGCTTGCTGTACGGATGGGCATGTCGCACCTGACCCGATGGTTCGTGCTGCTCGGGATCCTGGCCCTGTTACCCGCCGCCACGCTCCTCGGAGGCGGCGCGGGGACGATCCTGCGCCGCCCGGACGCCGGGCTGGAGCCGTTGCTCGAGCACGAAGGCCCGGTCATCGGGCTGCTGGTGGGCGCCACCTTCCTGTTCAGCACCGCGGTGGGGATCCGCGACTCCCGTCGATGGGCGCTGATGCTGGGAGTGGCGGAGGCAGCCGTCCTGATGGCCGCCGGCATCGGCGCGCTGATTGCCGGGGGCGCCGTCATCCGCGCGCTTGGCGGCTCACCGCAGCTGACGCTGGGGACCTTGCCGCTGGGCCTGGCCGCCACGCTCCTCGGCGCGCGCCTGCTCGTCGAGCTGTGGCGAGCGTCGGACATCGCGCTCCCGGTGGCCCGCAGCGACCTCCAGGCGCTCGGCGCACTGGCCGGCGCCACGGCCGCCGCCCTGCTCGGTCACGTGCTGGCCGCCGGCGTCGGCTCCTGACGCGGCCGCTCAGGCTCCTGACGCGACGTCGGCCAGCATGCGGCCTTCAGCCGTGGGCGCCTCGCGGAGGTGGTACCCCAGCCACACCACCGCGAAGCCGATCAGGATGGCAACACCGGCGATGGGCATGACCAGCTGGATGCCGAGCGGCTGCTCCGACGTGGCCCCGAACAGCGCCAGGACGGCGCCGAACACCACGGCACTGATCGACTGCGCGAGCTTCTCCAGCGTCTTGAACATGCCGTAGAAGATGGCCGCACGGCCCTGGCCGGTTCGCCGCGCGTCCTCGTCGATGATGTCGGCCACCATCGCGCCGGGGAAGACCCACATCGCGCTGAAGCCGAGGCCCGACAGCGAGATGAGGAAGAGGGCCTGGGCGAAGAGCGTCACGCCGGGAACGAGCGGGACGAAGGCCCCCACCGCCAGCGCGACCAGGTAAAGGCCCAGAGTGCCCATGCCGGCCGCGTACAGGGCACGCTTCGTGACGCGGCGGGCGGCGCGCGTCAGACCCGGCAGCGCAAGCAGGATCACCAGCGTCACGCCGCCGGTGAAGTAGGTCACGTCGCTCTCCGTGCCGCCAACGATCTCGGTCAGGTAGAACGGCAGCATGGCCACAAGCAGCTGGTAGCCCAGGTTGAACAGCATGAAGCTGGCGGCCAGCGCCAGGAAGGGGCGGCTGCGCAACGCGCCGAGCAGCGAGCCGAAGAGCGGCGGCGTCTCGACCGGAGGGTCGCCGGTGTCCAGCGTGCCGCGTCGCCACAGGCCGAAGAGCATGACGTACACGGTGACCACCGCCACGACGCCCAGCGTCGCTCCCATGCCGCCGTAGCCGATC
>JAPSGM010000192.1 GCA_031177555.1 Chloroflexota bacterium | reverse complement strand
GATCCTGAAGGTGTACCGCCTGCTGGACGCCGGGATCGGCCCTGAGATCGAGGTCAACGCATTCCTCACCGAGGTCGGGTTCCGGTGGGCGCCGCTGCTGGCGGGCCACGCCACCTGGGAGCCATCGTCCGGCGAGCCGGCCGCCGCCGCCATGCTGCAGGCACTCGTGCCGTCGAGCGGCGACGCCTGGGGCTGGATGATGACCAGCCTCGCGAACCCGCCGCATGGCCCGCAGGAGGCAGTCGCCGCGGCAGCCCAGATCGGCGGGATCACCGCGGAGCTGCACGCAGCGCTCGCCTCGCGCCCCGAGGAGCCGGCATTCGGCGTCGGCACCGCCGGCGCCGAGCAGCTGGCCACCTGGCGCCGGGCCGCCGAGCGCGGACTGGATGAGGCCACGGACGCCCTGTCGGGCCGGGACCGCGAGCGCTTTGAGACGTTGGCCGACCCGGTCCGCGCCCGCTTCGCCGCTATGGAAGCGGCCAGGGGCGCCCGGATGACCCGCATCCACGGGGACTACCACCTCGGGCAGCTGCTGCGGACCGAGTCCGGATTCGTGGTGATCGACTTCGAGGGCGAGCCGGCACGGCCGCTCGCCGAGCGCCGGCGCCTCGCCTCGCCCCTGCGGGACGTGGCAGGTATGCTGCGCTCCTTCGACTACGCGGTGCGCAGCGCGGAGCGCGACGGTTCCGGCGGCCTGGACGTTGAAGCCTGGCTGGCCGACGCTCGCTCGGCGTTCCTGGTCGCCTATGGCGGCGTCGACCGCGGCGAGGAGCCGCTGCTGGCCGCGTTCGAGGCCGAGAAGGCCTGCTACGAGGTCCGCTACGAGGCCAACAACCGGCCGGACTGGACCTGGCTGCCGATCGAGGCGCTGGAGCGCCTCGCCCAGTGACACTCCGCGTCTGGCGCGGCGCGCCCTACCCGCTGGGCGCCACGTGGGACGGGGCGGGGGTCAACTTCGCCATCTTCAGCGAGAACGCCGAGGCGGTCGACCTGTGCCTCTTCGACGCCGAGGGGCGCGAGCAGCGCGTTCGCCTCCACGAGCAGACGGACCTGGTGTGGCACTGCTACCTGCCCGACGTGCGGCCCGGCCAGCGCTACGGCTACCGCGTGCACGGACCCTACCAGCCGGAGCGCGGGCATCGGTTCAACCCGCACAAGCTGCTGATCGACCCGTACGCCAAGCGGATCGACGGCGGCATCGACTGGAGCGACCGGGTCTTCGGCTACCGCATCGGCGCCGACGAGGACGACGAGCCGGACGATCGCGATTCCGCCGCCCACGTCCCCAAGAGCGTGGTGATCAACCCGGCCTTCGTGTGGGGCGGCGATGGCCCGCTGCGGACGCCGTGGGAGCGGACGCTGATCTACGAGGTGCACCTCAAGGGCTTCACGCGCCAGCACCCCGACGTGCCGCCGGAGCTGCGGGGCACCTATGCCGGCCTCGCCTCGTTCGCCGCCATCGACTACCTGCAGGAGCTGGGCGTCAGCGCCGTGGAGCTGCTGCCGGTCCACCACCACGTCGACGACCGCCGGCTGGTGGACATCGGCCTGTCCAACTACTGGGGCTACAACACCATCGGCTTCTTCGCACCCGACAGCCGCCACGCCGCCACCGGCGAGCCGGTCAGCGAGTTCAAGACCATGGTCAAGCGGCTGCACGACGCCGGCATGGAGGTGATCCTCGACGTGGTCTACAACCACACCGGCGAGGGCAACCACCAGGGACCGACGCTGAGCTTCCGCGGGATCGACAACGCGGCCTACTACCGCCTCGCGGCGGAGGATCCGCGCATGTACGTCGACTACACCGGGACCGGCAACACGCTGAACGCGGTGCACCCCCGCACGCTGCAGCTGATCATGGACAGCCTGCGCTACTGGATCACCGAGATGCACGTCGACGGCTTCCGCTTCGACCTGGCCTCGACGCTGGCGCGCGAGCTCCACGACGTCGACAAGCTGGGAAGCTTCTTCGACATCGTGCACCAGGATCCGGTGATCAGCCAGGCCAAGCTGATTGCCGAGCCGTGGGACGTCGGGCCCGGCGGGTACCAGGTCGGCAACTTCCCGGTCGGCTGGGCCGAGTGGAACGGCAAGTACCGCGACACCGTCCGGCGCTTCTGGCGCGGCGTGGGCGGGCAGGCCGGCGAGCTGGCCTACCGGCTGACTGGCTCATCGGACCTGTACGCCATGAGCGGGCGGCAGCCGCACGCGTCGATCAACTTCGTCACGGCCCACGACGGCTTCACCCTCAACGACCTGGTGAGCTACGAGCAGAAGCACAACGAGGCGAACGGCGAGGGCAACCGCGACGGTGAGTCGCACAACGAGAGCATGAACTTCGGCGTGGAGGGGCCCAGCGACGACCCGGCCGTCAACGCCGCCCGCGAGCAGCAGCAGCGAAGCTTCCTGGCCACCCTCATCCTGAGCCAGGGCGTGCCGATGCTGCTGGGCGGCGACGAGATGGGACGCACCCAGCGCGGCAACAACAACGCCTACGCCCAGGACAATCCGATCAGCTGGTTCGACTGGACCCAGACCGATGCCTCCCGGCAGCTGCTCGAGTTCACCCGCGGCCTGATCGCCTTCTTCCGCCGCCACCCGGTCCTGCGCCGTCGCCGGTTCTTCCAGGGCCGCCGCATCCGCGGCTCCACCGTCAAGGACCTGACCTGGTACGACGTCCGAGGCGACGAGATGACCGATGAGGAGTGGGGCGCGGCCGACACGCTGACCATCGGCCTGAGGCTGGCCGGCGACGCCATCGACGAGCGCGGGCCCCGGGGCGAGCGGATCGTGGACGACACGCTGCTGATGGTCCTGAACGCCGCCGACGACGCGGTCGAGTTCCGCCTGCCCGATGACGGCCGCTCGGCCTGGGAGCTGGTGCTGGACACGCGCAGTCCCGATCCGCCGGCGGAGGGCGGCAGCCGGCACCCCGGCGGCTCGACCTACGAGGTCGCGGCCCGCTCGGTGGTCGTGCTGCTCATGCCGCGCCTCTGAGCCGGCATCCCGGGGCCGGCGCATGAGCGATGCCAGCGACTGGGGGATCGAGCCCTCGTACCGCGACGCCCGCGGTCGGCAGCGTCGTGTCGCGTCCGAGACGCTGCGTGCGGTCCGCGAGGCGATGGGCGACGACCCGACGCCGGGGCGCGACCCGGTGGCGGTGGTGCGCCGCGGCGGCCGGCTGCCGCATTCCGGCGAGGTGACCCTGGAGGACGGCACCGCACTCGGCCGGCTCGAGGCGCTGCCGCGCGATGCACCCCACGGCTACCACCGCCTGGCGAGCGACGACGGTGAGGTGCTACTGATCACCGGACCGGGGCGCTGCCACCTGCCCGAGGCCCGCGCCTGGGGCTGGACGGCGCAGCTGTACGCCGCCCGCTCCTCGGCGAGCTGGGGGATCGGTGACCTGGCCGACCTGCGCGCGCTGGCCGAGTGGTCCGCCCACCACGGCGCCGGCTTCGTGGTGGTCAATCCGCTGCACGCGGTGGCGCCCGTTGTCCCGCAGCAGACCAGCCCCTACTACCCGAGCAGCCGGCGCTTCCGCAACCCGCTCTACCTGCGGGTCGAGGAGGTGCCGGGCGCAGCCGCCATCGCCCCCGACCTGGGGAGGCTGGCGAACGCCGGGCGGGCGCTCAACGGCGGGTCGCGCATCGATCGCGACGCCGCCTGGGAGCTCAAGCGGCGCGCCCTGGAGGCCATCTGGCGCGCCGGGCCGCCGCGCGACGGCCTGGCCGCCTATCGCCGGCGGCAGGGAGAGGCGCTGCGGCAGTGGTCGAGGTACGCGGCCATGGCCGAGCGCCACGGTGCGCGCTGGCGCGACTGGCCGCCGGAGCTGCGGCGTCCGGATGCGGCCGGGGTCGCGCGGTTCGGCGCCGTCGAGCGCGACCGGGTCGACTTCCACGCCTGGATGCAGTGGCTGCTGGACGAGCAGCTGGCGCGGGCCAACCGGGCGCTGCCGGTCATCCAGGACCTGGCGATCGGCATCGACCGCCACGGCGCAGACGCCTGGGCCTGGCAGGACGAGCTGGCGCTGAGCGCGAGCATCGGCGCGCCGCCGGATGCGTTCAACCCGGCCGGGCAGGAGTGGGGCCTGCCGCCCCTCGTCCCGCGCCGGCTGCGCGCGGCCGGCTACCGGCCGCTGATCGAGACGCTGCGCGCGGCCCTGCGCCACGCCGGCGGCCTGCGCATCGACCACGTGCTCGGGCTGTTCCGCCAGTGGTGGGTCCCGCTTGGCGCCGA
>JAPSGM010000392.1 GCA_031177555.1 Chloroflexota bacterium | reverse complement strand
AGTACGTCTTCCCCACCTCGAACAGGAACGGGTCCATCCGGCGCTGCCGCACGTTCTCGGACAGGGCGGCCAGCAGGGACGGGTAGGGCACCGGGCGCAGGATGACGTAATGCTCGGAGAGCGGGTTCGCCACGCGGACCAGGCCCGGGTCGCCCGGGTCGTACCCGCTGCGTCGCAGGTCCTCGGCGCCGATGAGCGCGTGGGACACCACCTCGTCCAGCCCCAGCCCGGCCAGGATGCGGCGCACCCGATGCCGCGGCTCGCTGGGATCGGGGCGGAAGGCCGGCAGCTGCGGCGGCGAGAGCGTCGCGGGCACGCGATCGTAGCCGTGGGCCCTGGCGATCTCCTCGGCCACGTCCTCGCGGGCCACGACGTCCAGGCGGAAGCTCGGCACCGAGACCCGGACCCGGCCCTCGCCGACCGATTCCACACCGAACTGGAGCGGCGTCAGGAGCGCCTCTGCATCATCGGCCGAGACCGGGATGCCGAGCAGCCGCTCCACGCGCCCGAGGTCCAGGTCCACGACGTGCCTCGGCTTCTGGCCCGGGTCGTTGTCGACGATGCCGCTCGCCACGCGCGCACCGGTGAGCTCGGCGATGAGCCGGGCGGCACGGTCCGCCGCGAAGCGCGGCAGGTCGTGGCCGATTCCCTTCTCGTGGCGCATGCTCGCCTCGGAGCGCAGGCCGAGGCGGCGCGCCGCGTTGCGGACCGTCGGGCCGTGGAAGATGGCCGACTCCAGGATCACCTCCGTCGTCTGCGCGGTCACCTCCGTGTCGGCGCCGCCCATGATCCCTGCCAGGCCGATGGGCCGCTCGCGATCGGCGATGACGAGCATCCTCTCGTTGAGCGCGCGGCGCTCGTGATCGATCGTCTCCAGGGTCTCGCCCGCGCGCGCTCGCCGCACCACGATCTCGCCATCCGGCAGCCTGGCGGCATCGTACGCGTGCATCGGCTGTCCCAGCTCGTGCATGACGTAGTTCGTCACGTCGACGATCGCCGAGATGGGACGCATGCCAGCCGCCAGCAATCGCTGCTGCATCCAGGACGGTGAAGGGCCGTTGCGCACGTCGGTGAGGAGGCGAGCCGTGAAGCGCGGGCAGGCTTCGTCCTCGATCCGCACCGTCACCCGCTCCCCGCTCCTGACCGATGGATCCTCCGCGACCGATGCATCCGGCAGGCGCAGCGCGCTGCCCGTGAATGCGGCGACCTCCCGCGCCAGGCCGACCATGGAGAGCGCGTCGCCACGGTTCGGCTTCACGTCCACGTCCAGCACCACCTCGCCGGCTCCCGGCGGCAGGTCGGCGCCGGGCTCGAGCTCGTCACCGGCGGCGCCCAGGATGTGGATCCCCTCCGCATCGTCACCCAGGCCCAGCTCGGCGGCCGAGCAGAGCATCCCCTGCGACTCCACCCCGCGGATCTTCGTGCGCTCGATGCGTCGCTCCCCGGGAAGCACGGCGCCGACGCGGGCCACCGGCACCAGCTGCCCGGGCGCGATGTTGTCGGCGCCGCACACGACCTGCAGCGGCTCGCCGGCGCCCACGTCGACGGTCGTCAGCCACAGCTTGTCCGCGTTCGGGTGACGCTCGACGCTGAGCAGCCGCCCGACCACGACATCGGTCCAGTCCGCGCCGGAGGCCTCGATGTCCTGCACCTCCATGCCGCGTACGGTCAGCCGCTCGGCCAGCGCCTG
>JAPSGM010000191.1 GCA_031177555.1 Chloroflexota bacterium | reverse complement strand
GCCCCGGGGCCGGTTGGCCGCGCACGCTGCTGCGGGCCCAGGTCAGCATCGTCTACGGCTTCGCGGCGCTGTCCAAGGTCAACCTGACGTACCTATCGGGCTCGGTCGTGGCGTCCTACCTTCGCCGCGAGGGACCGCTGGCGGTACCCGCCGAGTGGCGGACGGTGGAGCCGATGATGGTCCTGGCCATCCTGGCGATCTGCCTGGAGGGCTTCGTGGCCATCGGCCTGTGGCTCCCCCGATGGCGCGCGGCTGCCATCGTGGCGGGGCTGCTCCTGCACGTCGGCATCACGGCGTGGTTGAGCCCCACGTACCAGATCGCCGTGTTCTCCCTGCTGATGCTGCCGCTGTTCGTGCTGTTCCTCGACACCACGCCGGAGCGAGTCGTGGTCTGGGACGACGGCTGCGGCTTCTGCGCCGGCTGGGTCCGCTGGTTCCGGCGCCTGGACTGGTTGAGGGTGCTGCGCTTCGTCCCGCGATCGGAGCTGGCCGGTGCGGGGCTTCCGGTCGGCGAGGACGACGCCGCCCGAGCGCTGCAGCTCATCGGCCCGCGGCGTGTCCGCACCGGGTTCTCGGCGGTCGTGGGCATCGCCGAGCTGCTGCCCGTGTCCTTCCTGTGGGCGCCGGTCTTCCGGGTGCCGGGGATACGGGCGATTGGCGATTCGGTGTATGCGCGGGTGGCGGCCAGGCGGGCGTGCGCGGTCGTGCGGCCGGCGGCCGGCG
Source organism: Chloroflexota bacterium (assembly GCA_031177555.1). Taxonomy (GTDB): domain Bacteria; phylum Chloroflexota; class Limnocylindria; order QHBO01; family QHBO01; genus JAPSGM01. The sequence continues at coordinate 3,541 of JAPSGM010000191.1, read as the reverse complement.
GCCTGGGTGCCGGCGTCGAGGGCTGAGGGGGAGCCGCTACTCCGCCGATCGCGCGTACAGCACCCAGCCGTCGACCACGCCGGCCTGGACGTAGCCGTCGCGCACCACCTGGCGCAACGGGTCGAGTACGTCCAGGTCGCGGCCGTCGCTGGTCAGCGGCCGGGGGATGAGCAGGTGCTGGAACCCCACCACGCCCGGGGCGCGCGACCCGGCATCGATGATGACGGCGGGCGGGTCCGCGGCCAGGCTCGCCGCGACATCCTCGACCATGGCGGGCGTCGTGTATCCGGGCGTGACGAGCGGGTAGAGGTAGCTGTACGCCGTCGCCGACCTCCGGTCGGCCTCCAGGTAGACCTGCGGCTCGTTGCCCCAGACCCATATGCTGTCGCCCGGGTCGGTCATCTCGTATACGGCGGCAGCCACCCGCTGCGAGCGCAGGTGGTCACGGGCGACCGGCAGCCACTCCATGCGCCCGCCCGCAGCTCCCGCGGCGGTGGAGATGACCACGACCAGAGCGGCCGGGAGGTAGATGGCCATGATGCGCACCGGCGTGGGGAGCCGCGCGTGCAGGATCGTGACGCGCTCCAGCCCGAGCGCGGCCAGGACGGCAAGCGGGACGGCCAGGGGGATGGCGTAGTGCGCGAAGAACCGACCCTGGGAGACCACCAACAGGACCGATAGGCCGATCCAGGCCAGGGCCGCGACGATGACCCCCTGCCGATCGCCGGACATCCGCCTCGCGGCAACCGCGCCCAGCAGGGCCGGACCGATGAGGACGAGCAGCGCCAGCGTCGTCCAGGTAATGACGGGCCGGGAGAGCGTCCAGCCCAGGGCCTCATTGGTGAGGCGGTAGGCGGCCGAGTAGCCGACGACGGCATCGACGGCGGCCGGCAGCGCCCCGGTGGCCGCCAGCCAGGTTAGGGCCGCCACGAGCGGCGCGATGGCGCCGGCGGCCAGTGGCAGCGCGGTGCGCGGTCCCTGCCGGGCGACGGCCAGCCCGGAGATCGCCAGGGCGCCCGGAGCCACCGGAATGGCGACGAGGACCGCGAGGCCAAGGAGCAGGCCGGTGGCCGCGGGCCCGGCGGCGGTCCGGCGGTCGGTGCCTGGCGTGCCCTGAAGCACGATGACCAGGGCTCCGGCCAGCAGGACCGCCGCGACCGGCTCGGTGAGCCCGCCGCCCAGGGCCATCAGGTACTGGCCCATGGCCACCACGCACAGGAGCGCGGCCGCGAATGCCGGCAACGGCCGAACCCCCAGCCGCCGCGCGGCGACGTCCACCAGCAGCGCGGCGCCCGCGGTGACGGCCATCGCCAGCAGCCAGGTCGCGAGCCACTGGTCGAGCACCGGAAGGAGGGCCTGGGCGGCGGCGAAGATCAGATAGATCCCCGGCGGCTTGTGGTCCCAGGTATCGGCATACAGCCGCTGCCCGTCGAGGAGCTCGGACGCCACGTGCACGAAGACGGCGGGGTCCAGCGAGGGCCCCGAGACCAACCCGGGAGCGAGCAGCAGGGCCGCCAGGGCACCCAGCACTCCGGCGCGCAGCAGCGAAGACAGCACGGCACGGATTGTCGCCGCGCATGCCGGAACGGCGCTGGTACTTTGGTCGAGGGCGATACCCTGCCCGCGTGGAACGGCTCTCGCAGCGGGTGGTCATCGGCCTGCTCTTCGCGTACGCGATCATCGGCTGCTACCTGGTCCTGGGCAGCTGGGGTTTCGAGGACGTGGACGCGTATTGGGACGCGGCGCTGCGGCTGCGCTCCGGCGAGTCGCTCTATCCGCTCGGGGCCGATCCCGACAACTACCGCGTCTTCCGGTACGCGCCCTGGTTCGCCTGGGCGTGGGTGCCGCTCACCTACCTGCCGCGGACGCTGGTCGAGGTCGGCTGGGGTGCCGTGCTCGCCGCTTCGTCGCTGGCCATCGTCGGCGCCCTGGTGGCGCGGCGATCGGCCGCGGCCGTGGCGCTGGCCCTGCTGCTGCTTCCGTGGCTGCTGTCCCTCGTCCTGGTCGGCAACATCCAGCCGCTGGTCGTCGCCATGCTGGGGTTCGGCGCGTCCAGGCGCAGCGGACCGCTGTGGATCGGGATCGCCGCATCGCTCAAGGCCGTGCCCATCCTGTGGGCGCTGGTTTACGCCGCGCGCCGGGAGTGGCTCCGGTTCATCGGTGCCGGGGTGGTCGCCGCGCTGCTGTCGGCGACGTTCCTGCTGCACGACGTCAGCGGTTACGTCACCGACCCGGGGCGATCGGGCCTGAGCCTGTACCACTACTTCGGCCCGGCGGCCTGGGCCGCCGGGGCGGTCGCCTCCACCGTCCTCGCCGTGGTCCTGGCCTGGCGGCGCTCGGACTGGGTATGGCCGGCCATCGCGGTGGCCGCCATGCTGCTGGCTCCCCGGTCGCACGTCACGTACACCACGTTCCTGGCTGTGGGGCTGCTGAACGACGCACGCGACCGCATCGGCGGTGGAACCGGTGGCGACTGAACGCGTCGCCCGCCTGCTGGCGCTGACGCTGGTGGGCTTCGGCGTCGTGGTCCTCATCGGTGCCGGATGGATTCCCGGCATCAAACCCGATGCCGACGCCTACTGGCTGGCCGCCAACCGCCTGCGCGCCGGCGACGCCCTCTACCTCCCGCCCGATGCCTACGCCGACCCGATCGACATCTATCGCTACGCCCCCTGGTTTGCCTACGCGTGGGTGCCGCTCACCCATCTTCCGCAGGAGGTGGCGTACACGCTGTGGCGACTCGTGCTGGCGCTCGCCGCCGTGGCGGCCGTGGTGCCGATCCTGCGGAAGCCGAGCCCGGCGGGCCTGACGCTCGCGCTCCTGACCCTCGGCATTCTGCTGAGCAACGTTCCGGCCGCCAACGTGACGGCGCTCATGGTCGGCGCGCTCGCGATTGCCTGGCGGTCGCGCGCCGGGCCCATCGTCCTGGGCGTGGCCGGATCGCTGAAGATCTTCCCCTTGCTCCTCGTGGCGGGCTACCTCGCCGAGCGGCGCTGGCGCGATGCCGCCGTCGCCCTGGGCGTGGCCGCCGCCCTGTGGTCGCACGCGCTGCTGTTCGAGCTGTCCGGCTATCCCACCGGGTTCGGCGGCGTGAGCCTCTTCGACGTGGCGCCCGTCGCGTGGGTGGTCCTGGTGCTGGCGGTGGTGGCGGCCATCGGCTGGCTGGCGCGCCGCGGGTCGCGCTGGACCTGGCTGGCGGCCGCGGCGGCCATCCCGATGGCGGTCCCCCGCATCTGGCTGCCGGATACCGCGTATGTCGCCGCCGTCGTGGACGCCGTCAGCCGGTCGCGCCGCCGGTCCTGAGTCCCGCCAGCCAGCTGTTCCGACTTGCGAGATGTGAATGGTGGTCGCGTTAAGCCGGTCGGAGGCCGCGAGGCGCGGGTCCGCGGCGGCCAGGTGAGCGGGGATCGGACGTCGGAGGCGGGTCCAGGGGCCGCCCCAGTCACTTACCGCGACCCTGATTCACATATCGGCACTCGAGCGAGCGCGACTTGCGGGATGTGACTCCCATTCGCAAGCCGAGCGTACGGGTCGGCTAGGG
>JAPSGM010000190.1 GCA_031177555.1 Chloroflexota bacterium | reverse complement strand
GCGCTGAGCGCCCCGCGCACCTCGCCGTCCAGCTCCGCGATGTCGCCCAGGGACGGCTCGGCGTCACTGCCCCAGCGGCCGACGGCGGCCTCGATGGTTGAGGCGATGCTCGAATACCCGATGGCGCCCCCCAGGAAGGCGGCAACCGCGACCTCGTCGGCCGCGTTCAGGACCGTTCCGCGGTTGCCCCCGGCCTCGGCGGCCGCGCGGACGACCCGGTACGCCGGGTAGCGCGCCTCGTCGAGCGGCAGGAATTCCAGGGCGCCCCACCCCTCCGGCGCCTCGTGCCGGGCAGGCGAGGGCAACCGGTCAGGATGCGTCAGGGCGTACTGGATGGGCAATCGCATGTCGGGGACCCCGAGCTGTGCCTTGAACGAACCGTCCACGAACTCCACGAGGGAATGGACGACGCTCCGGGGATGGAGCACGGCATCAATCCTACTGTACGGAAGCCGGTACAGCCATCGGGCCTCGATGGCCTCGAAGGCCTTGTTCACCAACGTCGCCGAGTCGATCGTGATCTTGGGCCCCATCCGCCAGGTCGGGTGCGCCAGCGCCTCCTCGGGCGTCACGCCGGCCAGGTCCTCCGGCGCGCGGTCGCGGAACGGGCCGCCGCTGGCGGTGAGGATGAGACGCCGCACGTCGGCCATCCGTTCCCCGAGCAGGCACTGCCAGATGGCGGAATGCTCACTGTCGACCGGGCGTAGCCAGTCCAGCGGGTCGCCGCCCGCCCCATCCAGCGCCGCCGCCACCAGGTGGCCGCCGGTGACGAGCGTCTCCTTGTTGGCGAGCGCCACGCGACGCCCCGACTGGATGGCGGCCAGCACCGCCGGCAGCGCGGTCATGCCGGTGGTTGCGACCACCACGACGTCGACGCCCGGGCCGGTGGCGAGCTCCGGCAGGCCGTCCTCGGCCCACCGATCGGGGGCCACCTCCGGCGGGCGGGCGCCGGGGCACCACGCCCGTGCCGACGGGTACGCGGCGGCCTGGCGGAGGAGCTCCTCCCCGGAGTGGCCCGCCGCCAGGGCCCGCACCGCGAATCGGTCGGGATGCGCGGCCAGCACCTCGAGCGCCTGGCGCCCGATCGAGCCGGTCGAGCCCAGGACGGCGACGCCGGTCATGTGCCCCTGCCGGCCACCAGCATGGCGTAGCCGGCCAGCACCGGGGCCGCGAACAGGAACGAGTCGAGGCGATCCAGGATGCCGCCGTGGCCGGGGATGAGGAAGCCGGACTCCTTGCGGCCGGCGGCCCGCTTCAGGAGCGACTCGGCGAGGTCACCCGCCTGCGCCGCCAGCCCGATGAGCGGGCCGATGACGAGCGGGTGCCACGGGTCGAGCCCGATCAGCCACGCCCCGAGCCCCGCGGCCAGGGTCGCGACCACCAGGCCGCCGGCCAGCCCCTCGATCGTCTTGGACGGGCTGATGTGGTCGATGAGGCGCCGCCGGCCGAGCCATCGGCCCGTCAGGTAGGCGCCGGTGTCATAGCCCCAGACCACCGCGAGCAGCATGAGCGCCCAGGCCGAGCCGGATCGCAGGTCCAGGGCACCGACCGCCGTCGAGGCGGTCCCGTCCGCCGGGGCCAGGTGCGCCACGATCACCAGGAACGGCGCCAGCAGGCCGACGTAGCCTACACCGAACGACGAGGTGGCCCAGCTCAGGAATCCGGCTCGCGGGTCGCCGCGGGTGAAGCTCGCCACCGCCAGCACCAGGACCCCGCCGGCGTAGGCCAGCAACGGCATGCCCAGCGGCTGCGCGGCGCGGACCAGGTCGAGCAGCGGCCCGCCCAGGCCGCCCTCGTTGACGGCCAGCAGGATGCTCCCCGCCACCAGCAGACCGATGGCCAGGCAAAGCACCTGGGGTGGCTCCAGCCCCGCGGCGTCGAGCAGCGCGATCAGCTCCACGAGGGCGAGGAAGATCACGAGGCCCACCAGGAGCGAGACCCACGGCTCGCCCAGGAGGGCGACCGCCAGGACCAGAGGCGCCAGCACGGCCGAGGCGACGAGCCTGGTGCGCAGCATCGGTCAGGCGCCGAATCGCCGCTCGCGGTTGGCGAACTCGTCCACGGCGGCGTCGAAGTCATCGGGCCTGAAATCGGGCCAGAACTTGTCGGAGAAGACGAGCTCGGCGTAGGCGGCCTGCCAGATCAGGAAGTTGCTCGTGCGCCGATCGCCGCCGGTGCGGATGAGCAGGTCGACGTCCGGCTGGCCGGCGGTGTACAGGTGCTCGGCCAGGTGCGCCTCGTCGACGTCGCTCGCGGAGGCGGCGCTCGCCACCAGCGCGCGCACCGCGTCGATGATTTCGGCCCGGCCCGAGTAGTTGAAGCAGATGTTGAGCGTCATGCGGGCGCCGCCCCGCGTCCGCTCCTCGGCGGCGCGGATCGAGCGCTGGATGTCCGGCGGCGCCTCGTGCAGCCGGCCGATGACGCTGACCCGCACGCCCTCCGCGATGAGCTCGTCGGTGTGCTGGCGGACGGCACCGTCGATGAGCCCGAACAGTGCGGTCACCTCGTCATCGGGCCGGCTCCAGTTCTCGGTCGAGAACGTGTACACCGACAGCGTCTCGACGCCGCGGTCGCGCGCCCGGCGCACGACGGGGCGGATGGCCTCGACGCCCTGGATGTGGCCCGCGATGACCGGCAGGCCGCGGGCGCGCGCCCAGCGACGGTTGCCATCGGCGATGATCGCGACATGACGAGGAGTGGCGGCCGGAGGCAGCCTAGACCTCCATCACTTCTTCTTCCTTCCGCTCCGCGCGCCCGTCCACGGCATCCACGTAGCGGTCGGTCAGGCGCTGCAGCGAATCAAGCTCGCGGTGCTCCTCGTCCTCGGACAGGGAGCCGTCGCGGAGCGCCTTCTTCAGCGTGTCGGCGGCCTCGCGGCGGTGGTTGCGGATCTCGACCCGGGCCTCCTCGGCCCGGCGGCGGACCTGCTTGACCATCTCCCGCCGCCGCTCCTCGGTGAGCGGCGGCACGCTGAGGCGCACCACCGTGCCGTCGACGTTGGGCACCAGCCCGATGTCGCTGCGGGTGATGGCCTTCTCGATGGCCGACAGGACCGATCGGTCCCAGGGCTGGATGACGATCAGGTGCGCATCGGGCGTGCTGATGCCGGCGATCTGGTTGAGCGGAGTGGCCGTGCCGTAGTAGTCGACCGGGATGCGCTCCACCAGCGCCGAAGACGCGCGGCCGGTGCGGATGCCGGCGAAATCGCGCTCCATCGCCCCGACGGCTCGCTGCATCTTCGGCTCGATCTCCGTCAGCGCCTCGTGGACCATCAGCTCACCTCTCCCGCGATCAGCGTGCCGATCGGCTCGCCTCGCACCGCGCGCACGATGTTGCCCGGTTCGGTCATATCGAACACGACGATCGGCATCTCGTTGTCCATGGCCAGGCTCACGGCGGTGGCGTCGAGCGCCTCCAGGCGGTTCGCCAGCAGGTCTCCGTAGGAGATGCGGCTGTACCGCGTGGCCCCCGGCTCCTTCTCCGGGTCGGCATCGTACACCCCGTCCACGCGGGTGGCCTTCAGGATGACCTCCGCCCCGACCTCCACCGCGCGGAGGGTGGCGGCCGTGTCGGTGGTGAAGTAGGGATTGCCGGTGCCGGCCACCATCACGACGACCAGCCCCCGCTCCAGGTGGTGCACCGCGCGGCGCCGGATGTACGGCTCGCAGACCTCGTTCATGGCGATGGCCGACATCACGCGGGTCGGCGTGCCGGCCTGCTCCAGCGCGTCCTGGATGGCCAGGCCGTTCATCACCGTCGCCAGCATGCCCATGTAGTCGGCCGTGGCACGGTCCATGCCGCTGGCCGCCGCCGACAGCCCGCGGAAGATGTTCCCGCCGCCCACGACGATGGCGACCTGCGCCCCGTCCTGCCGTGCCCGCGTGACCTGCGCGGCGATGTCCCTGGAGACCTCCGGGTCGATGCCGTACTGCCGCGGCCCCATCAGCGCCTCGCCCGAGAGCTTAAGGAGCACCCGGCGGTACGGCGTGGCGGGGCCGGGGGCAATGGCCACCTAGGCGGCCTCCTCGTCAATCTGCTCGACCGCGGTCTCCCCCACCGCCATGCGGACGAAGCGCGCGACCTGGATGTTCTCGCCCAGCAGGGCAACCTTCTCGGTGATCAGGTCGGCCACCTTCCGGTCCGTGTCGCGGTAGGGCATCTCGAGCAGGCACACCGACTCGAGCCACTTGCCGACCTTGCCGTCCACGATGGCCGGGATGCGGTCGGCCGGATGCCCCTCGCGCTCGGCGTCCTGCGTGAACTCGCGGC
>JAPSGM010000391.1 GCA_031177555.1 Chloroflexota bacterium | reverse complement strand
GGCCGGCGATGTGGAGTCGCCGGCCCCCGAGGAGGCGTCCGAGTTCGGCGTCGCGCAGGCCGAGATCACGACCAGCGTCGATGTCAGCGGCCATTCTCTCGCCAAGCGGGCCTCGATGGACTGCCACAAGACCCAGCGCCAGGACATGGGCTGGCTACTGGATCTGCCGGACGACCTGGCGGCGCGCGCCATCTCCCCGGAGCACTTCATGCTCACCCGATGGCGCGGCCACGACATCGGTCCGGAGCTGCGCGAGTCCTGGATCTTCGAAGGCCTCTAGCCGGTCGCGCCTGTGCGCTCGCCTTCCTTTTCGCAGGCAGCATGATTCGCGGAAGCAGGCCCAGCTCGGGACCGCCCACATGCCCCATTGAGCAATTCCGCGTGCCCGCCAGCCGCCCGTGGGCCCGTTCTTCGCAGTTCCATGCTCCCCGCGAAAGCGTGCGCCCTGCAGCACCCACTGAGGACCGGGCGGCGTGCACGCCTCCGGTAGCATTGTCCGGGCCATGTCCTTCAACGAGCTGAGCCCCGAGCTGCTCGACTACCTGGTCCGCGTCGGCGTCCGCGAGCACCCGGCGCTGGCACGGCTGCGCGAGCACAATCGGGGCGAGGCCCGCGGCACCATGCAGGTGGGGCCCGACGAGGGGGCCCTGCTGGGCCTCCTGGTCCGCCTCCTCGGCGCGCGCCGCGTGCTGGAGATCGGCACCTACACCGGCTACTCGTCGACCTCCATGGCCCTCGCCCTCCCGCCCGACGGGCGGATCGTGTGCTGCGACGTCAGCCGCGAATGGACCGATGTCGCCCGCGGCGTCTGGGCCGATGCCGGCGTCGCCGACCGCGTGGAGCTGCGCCTGGGCCCGGCGGTGGAGACGCTCGACGCGCTGCTGGCCGCGGGTGAGGAGGACGGCTTCGATATGGCCTTCATCGACGCCAACAAGGCCGATTACGACGCCTACTACGAGCGCGCCCTACGGCTGGTGCGACCCGGCGGGCTGATCGCCATCGACAACGTGCTGTGGAGCGGCCGGGTGGCCGATCCATCGGTCCAGGACGATGACACCGCCGCCATACGGGCGATCAACGAGAAGATCGCCACCGACGATCGGGTGGACCCGGTCATGCTCACCCTGCGCGACGGCCTGACCCTGGCCCTGGTCCGATGAGCTGCTGGAGCTGCGGCACCGCCAACGAGGCCGGAGCCCGGTTCTGCATCCAGTGCGGCGCGCCGCAGGCACAGAGCTGCGCGGCCTGCGGCCATGCCAACCCGCCCAACGCCCGATTCTGCTCGAACTGCGGCTCGCTGCTCGAGGCCGGCGCCACGCCGATGGCCCCCGCGGGCCTCGGCGGCCCCGTGGCCCAGCCAACGGCGGAGCGCCGCCTCGTCTCGGTCCTGTTCGCCGACCTGGTGGGGTTCACCACGCTGTCGGAGGATCGCGACCCGGAGGAGACGCGCGAGCTGTTGTCGCGCTATTTCGACGTGGCGCGGCGCACCGTCGAGGGCCATGGCGGCACCATCGAGAAGTTCATCGGCGACGCCGTGATGGCGGTCTGGGGCGCGCCGACTGCCCACGAGGACGACGCCGAGCGCGCCGTTCGCGCGGCGATGGAGCTGGTCAGCGCGGTGGCCCAGATCAGCGAAGGCGACGCGCAGCTCAAGGCTCGCGCCGGCGTGCTGACCGGGGAGGCGGCAGTCAC
>JAPSGM010000189.1 GCA_031177555.1 Chloroflexota bacterium | reverse complement strand
CATCACCCCCGCCCTGCGCGCGCACCCCGACCTTCCCGAGCTGGTGGCCGCGCACGCGCTCGGCCTGCCGGTCGTGCCCTGGCAGGCGCTGCTGGGCGAGATGATGGCGGCGCCGGGACGCACCGGCCTGGCGGTGACCGGCACGCACGGCAAGTCGACCACCGCCGCCCTGCTCGGCCACCTGCTCATCGCGGCCGGCATGGACCCGACGGTCGAGGTGGGCGCCTTCATGGCGCAATGGGGCGCATCGGTCCGGGCCGGCGGGGGAGCGCCCGTCGTGGTGGAGGCGGACGAGTTCGGCGACAACTTCCTGCACTACCGCCCCGCCGGCGCCATCGTGACCAACGTCGAGATGGACCACCCCGATTACTTCGCGGACCGCGAGGCGGTGCTGGCCTCGATGGAGCGCTTCGTGCGCGGGATGGGGGAGTCGCCGGACCTCGGCGGCCGGCTGCTGCTCGCCGCCGCGGCCGACCCCGGCGCTCGGGACCTGCTGGCACGGCTGGACGGCTGGCAGGGCCGCGTCATCCGCTACGGGCCCGGCGGCGAGGTGGAGGCCGAGGACGTTGCCCATGCGCCCGGCGGAACGCGCTTCCGGCTCTTCGGGCAGGCGTTCGAGTCCCCGCTGGCCGGTGCCCACAACGTGCTCAACGCCACGGCCGCGCTCACGCTGGCGCGTGAACTGGGCGCGGGGCTGGACGCGCTGGCGGAGGGGCTGCGCACCTTCCCCGGCGCCGGACGCCGCATGGAGCTCATCGCCGATACTGCCGGCGTGATTGTCTTCGACGACTACGGCCACCACCCGACCGAGGTGCGCGCCGCGATCGCCTCGGCGCGCCAGAAGGTGGGGGATCGGCGCCTGTGGGCCGTCCTCGAGCCGCACATGTACTCCCGCACGGCCCTCCTGCTGGACGAGTTCGCCACCTCCTTCACCGATGCCGACGAGGTCGTCATCGCCGACATCTTCGCCAGCCGCGACACCGATGAGGCGCTGCGCGCCACCTCCGCCGAGGCCCTGGCCGATGCGATCGAGCGGTCCTCGGCCGTGCCGGCCATCGCCACCGGGGACGTGGACGCCACAGCGACCTACGTCGCGGAGCACCTGCGCGCCGGAGACGCGGTGCTGGTCATGGGCGCGGGCAAGTCGTACCGAATCGCGCGTGGCCTGGCCGCGGCGCTCGAGACCGGCATACTCGACGCGCCGCGGGGCATGCCGTGACCGGCGCCCGCACCGTCGTCCTGGCCCTGCTGCTGGCGCTGGGCGTCGCCGTGGTCGACCGGGGTCTGGTCGGGTTGGTGGAGGCCTCCGGCGCACGCAACCAGCCGGCCGTGATCCTGGTCATGCTGCTGTCGGCGTTCCTGGGACTGCTGACGGCCGTGCTGGCCCGCGCCCTGAGGCTGCCAGGCGCCGTGGCGCCTACGGCGCTGGTGGTCGGCTGGATCGCCATCCCGGTGCTGCTGGGCGCCGTCCCCGGCCAGGCGACCCAGCTCTTCGCCGGCGACGCCCGCCTGGGCGCCACGGAATCGGTGGCGCTGGTCGTGGCGGTCGTCTCGGCGGCGATCACGCTGGCGGTGTCGGGGCGAGCCGACTGACATTGCCGCGCACGTCCCGGTGGTCGCTGCTGCCCGCTTTCCTCGTCGCCATGACCCTCGTGGGTACGGTCGTACCGCAAGGTTCCGGGCCGGTTGCACTCCTCGCGGTCCTGGCGCCGTTCGCTTACGGCGCGGTGGTCGTGGCCCTGACCCCAATGGCGGTCGTACGGCGCGACGCAATCCTCGCCACGGCCGTGGCGGTGGCGGGGATCGTGGCGGTGCTGGCCTATCGCTCGCCGGCGCCGCTGCAGGCCACCGGCGGCGAGCCGGAGCTGACGATCCTGACCTGGAACCTGCATGGCGAGCCGGTCGCCGAGGTCGGTTTCCCCTCGATCCTCGCGCGGGTCGAGGCGGATGTCGTCGTGCTGCAGGAGGCGGGGCCTGATGCGGCCTCGGCCCTGGCTACCGACATGCGGGTCATGCGTCGGCCCGATGCGGCAACGCCGCCGGGCATGATCCTGGCCACGCGGTTGCCGGTCCTCGCCACCGGTGAGCTCACACAGCCGGCGGCTGCCTGGGATCGGCCGCGAGCCTTCTGGCTGAGCGTCGAGGCACCTTCCGGACCGGTGACCATCGTGGGGGCGCACCTGAGCTTCCCGATGCCTCTCGACTCGCTGCCGTGCCCGTACTGCCCCTTGCGCCGCGACGCCCAGGTTGCCGAGCTGGCACGCTTCGCCGCGGAGCGGCAGGCGGCCGGCGAGCGGGTGGTCGTCGCGGGCGACTTCAACCTCACCGAACGGGAGGTCGCGTACGCAGACCTGGTCGGCGGCCTGCGCGACACCGGCCGCGGTCTGAGCTGGCGCCCGTTGGGCGTCAGCTGGCTGCCGCCGATGCTGCGCCTTGACTACGTGCACATCGGTCCCGGCCTGGGCGTCGTCGCCAGCGAGACCGACTGCGGAGCGTCGCGCAGCGACCACTGCCCCGTCTGGGTGCGGCTGGGAACCTGAGCCGGTGACCGTCGACGCGAGGGCTGCGTGCGATCCCGGCCTTCCTGCGCGTCCCGGAGGCAGCGGGTGGTTGCGGATGCAATTATCGGTGGTAGGATGGTCACGTGCCAGCCATCAGCGTCGACGACGTCACAGTCCTGCCTCGCATCCCCTTCCCGGACCCGCTGACCGCGCGAGAGCGGGCCGTGAAGTCGGTCACGCACGCGCCACGCGGGCTGGAGGGAGAGGGATTCCCGGTCCGGCGCGCGTTCCACGGCGTGGACCTGGGAGAGCTTGATCCGTTCATCCACATGGACCAGATGGGGGAGGTGGAGTACGCGCCGGGCGAGCCGAAGGGGACGCCCTGGCATCCGCATCGGGGGTTCGAGACGGTCACCTACATGATGGACGGCACGTTCGAGCACAGCGACTCGAACGGGGGCGGGGGAGTGATCACCAACGGCGACACCCAGTGGATGACCGCGGGCGCCGGTATCCTGCACATCGAGAAGCCGCCGGAGGCACTGGTCGTCAGCGGCGGCCTGTTCCATGGCATCCAGCTGTGGGTCAATCTGCCGCGCGCCCAGAAGTGGGCGCCGCCACGCTACCAGGACATTCGCGCCCGCGAGGTGGCGCTGCTCACGTCGCACGATGGGGGAGCGCTGGTGCGCGTCATCGCCGGCGACCTGGCCGGCCACGCCGGCCCGGGGGTCACCCACACGCCGATGACCCTGCTGCACGCCACCCTCAGCCCGGATTCCGAGCTGCGGCTGCCGTGGCGCCCCGACTACAACGCCCTGGTCTACGTCCTGGCCGGTCATGGAGCCATGGGGGCTGCGCGCACGCCGGTGCAGGCCGGTCAGCTGGCCGTCTTCGGCCCGGGCGACGCGCTGCGCGTCACGGCTGCGTCGCGCCAGGAGAGCCGCAGCCCGAGCCTTGACATCCTGGTCCTGGGCGGACGGCCGATCCGTGAGCCGGTGGCCTGGATGGGCCCGTTCGTCATGAACACCCGCGAGGAGGTCGCCCAGGCCTTCGAGGACTTCCAGGCTGGCCGGTTGGGCAGCATCCCGGCGGTGCACGGCGCGCCGACCTCCCTCACGGAGTCCACCCCCGAAGGTCGCGCGGACTGACGCAATCGCCGATATCCTCTCGGCATGAGCGAGGACGAACGCTACGAGGAGCGCAACGCAGCCGAGCTGGCGCGTATGCGAAGGATGGTCGAGGCGCTCTCGGACCAGGAGCTGGCAGTCCCGGTGAACGAGAGCTGGACGGTCGCGGCGGTCCTGGCTCACGTGGCCTTCTGGGATGCGCGCGCTTTGTACCTGGCCGATCGGCTGCGGGCCGGTCAGCCGTTCGGCCCAGATCACCGCGAACCGGACGACGTCGACTGGATCAATGACGCGTACCGGTCCCTGGTTCATGCCATCCCGCCACGCACGGCCGCTGCGCTGGCCTTGCAGATCGCGGCCGAGACCGACGCGCGAATGGCCGCGCTGACCGATGGCGAGCGCGCGTCGGCATGGCCCGCTGACCAGGAGAGCCCGCTCAACCCGGTCCGCGCCGCGCACCGCGCCGAACACCTGGACGAGATCGAGGCGGCACTCCGCAGGTCTTAGGTGCTCGGTTTGGCCGACCTGTCGTAGTGTTCGTCGACCCATCGGTTCAGCAGCCTAGGGAGATGCGATGCAAGTGACCCGCGGCGCTATCGCGGCGCCGTTCGACATGGCGCTCGTGCAGCGCAGCGCCCGCCTG
>JAPSGM010000046.1 GCA_031177555.1 Chloroflexota bacterium | reverse complement strand
CCACGGGTCGAGATGCTGAGCCGATTCGTGCCGAAGCGAAAGCAGGGCGCGATCCTGGACGGCGTGGCCGACGGAACGGTGGACGTCCTGATCGGGACGCATCGGATCCTGTCGAAGGACGTCGCCTTCGCCGACCTGGGGCTGCTGGTGGTGGACGAGGAGCAGCGCTTCGGCGTCGCACACAAGGAGCGCATCAAGTCGCTGCGTCGCGAGGTCGACGTGCTGACGCTGTCCGCCACGCCCATCCCGCGCACCCTGCACCTGAGCCTGGTCGGCATCCGCGACCTGTCGGTCATCGAGACGCCGCCCGAGGCGCGCCTTCCCATCCAGACCCGCATCGCCGAGGACGACGACGGGCTGGTGCGCGACGCCATCAACCGCGAGCTGGACCGCGGCGGGCAGGTCTTCTTCGTCCACAACCGGATCGACACCATCGAGGCCGCCGCCGAGCGGGTGCGTCGCCTGGTGCCGCGGGCGCGCGTGGCCATCGGGCATGGGCAGATGGCGGAGGGGATGCTGGAGCGGGTGATGCTGGACTTCGACGCCGGCCGCTTCGACGTCCTGGTGTGCACCACCATCATCGAATCGGGCCTGGACATCCCGAACGCCAACACGATCGTCATCGGCCGCGCCGACACGTTCGGCCTGGCGCAGCTCTACCAGCTGCGTGGGCGGGTGGGCCGATCCGACCGGCGGGCGTACGCCTACCTCCTCCATCGGCGTGGCCAGCCGCTCTCGCCGGTGGCGCGCAAGCGGCTGCATGCCATCTTCAGCGCCTCCGACCTGGGCGCCGGCTACCAGATCGCGCTGTCCGACCTGGAGATCCGGGGCGCCGGCAATATCCTGGGCGCCGAGCAGCATGGCCACATGGAGGCGGTCGGCTTCGAGCTCTACACGCGGATGCTGGCCGAGGCGGTGGACGCCATGCGCGGCCGCGCGATCGCCGCCGAGCCCGCGCCGGTCCGGCTGGACCTCCCCGGGTCCGCCTACCTGCCCGATGCCTACGTGGCCGACTCCGGTGCCAAGCTGGAGATGTACCGCCGTTTCGCCGGCATCCGCTCCGAGGCCGATGCCGCCGCCCTGCGCGAGGAGCTGCGCGACCGCTTCGGGGCGGTTCCGCCGCCCGTCGAGGGGCTCTTCCGGGCGGTGGCGGTGCGCATGGCCGCCGAGGCGGCCGGCGTGCCCGAGGTGCGCGTGGAAGCCAGTCGGGTGGTGCTGCGCTGGCCGCGCTACGAGCGGCAGCGGGTCTCGCTGGCGCTGGCGACTGCCGGCTTCCGGCCGTCGTTCGGCTCCAACCAGGTGCGCATCCCCATCCCGCCGGGCCGCGATGCGGTGGATGTGGCGCTGCGTGCGCTGGGGGCGCTGCGCGAGATGGGTGAACCGGCGACGGTCCATGCCATGGGCAACCGCTGACGGTCTGTTCCCACGCAAGCGCGGCGTCAGATGCCTGTCCTGACGACGCTACCTCCAACTAGGGGTCCGCCGGGCGTCAGATGCCTGTCCTGAAGACGCTTGCCTACGCGGAGGTGCTCCGCCCGACGCCTCTCCCGCTTCGGCCGAGCGTACCGGGGCGCTCCGCAACCGGATGCGGTGCGTCCCATCGCATCTAAGGTCATCCGGACGGGCACGTGGCAATTTTCGTGCGCGGTGTAGGCCATAACAGCCAGGCGGCCGTCGTCGCCGAAAGGACTCGCTGCGGTCTCAGGAGGGCGCTGGCGATGGCGAGCGTCCTGCTGGCACCCGTGATGCAGCCATCCTCACGCCGGAACCCCCCTAACGAGGACACACCGATGGGCAGCGTTTCCGCTCCCACGATCCGGAGGCCGAGGCCAGCGATCCGCCGCGGGAGAACGGCGCCTACAAGCTGCCGCATCACGAGCTGGTCGAGGGTGAGGTGAAGGTCGTGTGGCGCGGCGTCGTGGCGGCGATGACCGTGGTCAACGGGGCCCGAGGCGGCGTGGACATCCCCGACGCCGACCGTCGCAAGGTCTACGACCACTTTGCCGCGCACTACGCCGGATTCGACGAGGAGCCACCCGAGTTCAGGTCCTGATGCGCGGGCGGCCGCTGACGAGCCGGGCGCCCGCTGACGAGCCGCCCGGTGGAGCTGGGGATATACTGAGCCCGACACTCGACCCGGGACGGGCGCACCCGTCCGGCGCCGAACTCGACGCAGTGCCGCGCAGGCCTCGCGGCATCACGAAGGAGGCGCTTCCGTGACCGACCGCACCCCGGCCCCCGATCCCGCCGCCGCCCGCGCCTCGCTGCGCGTCGGCGACCGCGAGTACGCCTACTACCGCCTCGACGCCGCCGGCGTGCCCGATGTCGCACGGCTGCCATACACCGTCAAGGTCCTGCTCGAGAACATGCTGCGCCACGCGGCGTACGGGAGCGGGCTGGTCGGTGCTGACGATGTGCGGGCCCTGGCCGCGTGGGATCCATCGGCCCCGGGGGAATACGAGCTGCCGTTCATGCCGGCGCGGGTCATCCTGCAGGACTTCACCGGCGTGCCCTGCGTGGTGGACCTGGCCGCCATGCGCGACGCCGTGGCGGAGATGGGCGGCGACCCGTCGCGCATCAACCCGCAGGTGCCGGCGGACCTGGTCATCGATCACTCCGTGCAGGTCGACCAGTTCGGGTCGGACGCCGCCTTCCTGATCAACGTGGAACGGGAGTACGAGCGCAACAGCGAGCGCTACGCGCTCCTGCGCTGGGCGCAGCAGGCCTTCGACTCATTCCGCGTGGTGCCGCCGGGGACTGGCATCGTGCACCAGGTCAACCTGGAGTTCCTGGCGGATGTCGTGACCGCGCGCGACGGCATCGCCTTCCCGGACACGCTGGTCGGGACCGACTCCCACACGACGATGATCAACGGCCTCGGCGTGGTGGGTTGGGGCGTTGGCGGCATTGAGGCCGAGGCGGCGCTTCTGGGCCAGCCGCTGTACCAGCCGCTGCCGGTGGTCGTCGGCTTCCGCCTGGACGGGGAGCTGCCCTCGGGAGCCACGGCGACCGACCTAGTGCTCACCGTCACCGAGATGCTGCGAGCCCACGGCGTGGTCGGCAAGTTCGTGGAGTTCCACGGCCCGGGGCTTTCGCGGCTGGGACTGGCCGATCGGGCCACGATCACCAACATGTCGCCCGAGTTCGGGGCCACCGCGACGCTCTTCCCGGTGGACGACGAGACGCTGCGCTACCTGCGCATGACCGGCCGCTCGGACGAGACGGTGGCGCGGGTGGATGCCTACGCCCGGGAGCAGGGCCTCTTCAGGACCGATGACGCCGTGGAGCCCGTCTTCAACGAATCCCTGAGCCTGGATCTCGGGACGGTGGAGCCCTCCGTGGCAGGCCCGAAGCGCCCGCAGGACCGCGTGCCGCTCACGATGCTGCGCGAGAACTTCCGCGGCGTGTTCGGCGAGGGGCTGCACACCCACGCCGACGGCTCGATCCACGAGCACGCGCGTTCCGCCGCGGGGCCGGCGGAAGGCGTCGTGGAGCAGGCGTCCGAGGAGTCCTTCCCGGCCTCCGATCCGCCCTCCTACACGCGCCGGACCGATGACGACGGCGGCCCGCCGCCGGGGCAGCCGGCCGAGCCGACGCCGATGCACGTCAACCACGGCGATACCCACTATCGCGCCGTCGAGGTGGAGCTGGACGGCGAGCGGATCAAGCTGCGCTCCGGCTCGGTGGTGATCGCCGCCATCACGTCCTGCACCAACACCAGCAACCCGTCGGTCATGGTCGCCGCGGGCCTGCTGGCCCGGAACGCCTGCGCCCGCGGGCTGCGCACCCCGGCCTGGGTCAAGACCTCCCTGGCGCCTGGCTCGCGGGCGGTGACCGACTACCTCGAGGGCGCCGGCCTGATGGATCCGCTGGAGACGCTGGGCTTCAACCTGGTGGGCTACGGCTGCACGACCTGCATCGGCAACTCCGGGCCGCTGGCCGAGCCGATCGCGGAGGCCATTGAGGCCAACGACCTGGTGGGCGTGGCCGTCCTTTCCGGAAACCGCAACTTCGAGGGTCGCATCCATCCGCTGGCCCGTGCCAGCTACCTGGCCTCGCCGCCGCTGGTCGTCGCCTTCGCCCTGGCCGGTCGGGTCGACCTGGACCTCACGACCGAGCCACTCGGCACCGATGCCGACGGCAATCCCGTGTTCCTCTCCGAGATCTGGCCTTCGGCCGAGGAGGTGGCATCGGTCGTGGCCGAGCAGGTGCGCTCGGAAATCTTCACCCGGAACTACGCATCGGTCTTCGACGGGGACGAGCGCTGGCGGGCCCTGCCGGTGCCGGCTGGGGGCCGCTACGCGTGGGACCCCGAATCGACCTACGTGGCGCTGCCGCCGTTCTTCGCCGGCCTGGCGCCGGAGGCGGAGCCCGTGGCCGACGTCTCCGCCGCGCGGGTGCTGGCCATGCTGGGCGATTCGGTGACGACCGACCACATCTCGCCGGCCGGCTCGATCGCTCGCACCTCGCCGGCCGGGCAGTGGCTGACGGAGCGCGGGGTGGAGGCGCGCGACTTCAACTCCTACGGCTCGCGCCGTGGCCACCACGAGGTGATGATGCGCGGCACCTTCGCCAACATCCGGCTGCGGAACCTGCTCACGCCCGACGCCGAGGGCAACGTCACCGAGCACCTGCCGTCGGGCGAGCGGACGAGCATCTTCGACGCGGCCGAGCGCTACCGCGCCGAGGGGACGCAGCTGGTCGTGCTGGCCGGCAAGGAGTACGGCTCCGGTTCGTCGCGCGATTGGGCCGCCAAGGGGCCGTACCTCCAGGGCGTGCGGGCGGTGATCGCCGAGTCGTACGAGCGGATCCATCGGTCCAACCTGGTGGGGATGGGCATCCTGCCGCTGCAGTACCTGCCGGGTGAGTCGGCGACCGGCCTGGGGTTGAGCGGCCGCGAGTCCTTCACGATCGAAGGCCTGGCCGATCTCCATCCGCGGCAGGAGGTGTCGGTGCTCGCACGCGCGGAGGACGGCAGCGAGGTGCGCTTCCGGGCGGTGGCCCGCCTGGACGGCGAGATCGACGTCACCTACTACCGCAACGGCGGGGTGCTGCAGACCGTGCTGCGGAGGCTGGCGGCAGGGTAGGCATCGGGGCCGGCGCCGCGCATTCTTGCCAGATTTTTTCGTGAGGTGGCGAGGCGACGGCAACGCCGGACGCGTTGCTGCCGCAACCTATGACTCAGGGCAGAGGATCTTGCCAATTGCATGGCCGCCCAGCGAGGCAGCGTTGCCGCACCGGGACGAGACGCAGGCCGTGATGGGCCCGGAGGCGGGGACCGCTCCCCAAGATGACGGGGCGCATGCGTGGGAGTGGCGGACGACGGCGCGCCCGTTCACCTGGAGAGGAATTGGCACAGTGCCAGGGGTCGACTGCGAATAGGTTTGGCCGCTTGGTTGCGCGGCTGCTGGCGCCATTGCCGCGCGCGGCGGCATCGGTCTAGACTCATCCCTCGCCCAAGCAGCCAGCACGGAGTGCCCGGTGACCGTCACCTCCACCGACGACCTGCGCGCCAGGATCCGCGAGGTTCCCGACTTCCCGAAGCCGGGGATCCTGTTCTACGACATCACCACGCTTCTGAAGGATGCCGATGCGTTCGCCGCGGTCATTGACCGCATGGCCGATGCGGTCAATGACGAGAAGATCGACGTGGTGGTGGGCATGGAGTCGCGCGGGTTCATCTTCGCGGCGCCGCTCGCCTACCGCCTGCACGCGGGGTTCGTCCCGG
Source organism: Chloroflexota bacterium (assembly GCA_031177555.1). Lineage (GTDB taxonomy): Bacteria > Chloroflexota > Limnocylindria > QHBO01 > QHBO01 > JAPSGM01. The sequence goes on along the minus strand of JAPSGM010000046.1, from coordinate 4,384 downwards.
TGCGCAAGCTCGGGAAGCTGCCGGCCGAGACGATCGAGGTGGAGTACGACCTGGAGTACGGCACCGCCACGCTGGAGATCCACCGCGACGCCATCAGCGACGGGCAGCGGGTGCTGATCGTCGACGACCTGCTGGCCACCGGCGGGACGGTGCTCGGCACCATCGAGCTGGTCCGGCAGCTGGGCGGCGAGATCGCCGGCCTGTCGTTCATGGTCGAGCTGGGTGCGCTCCACGGCCGCGACAAGCTGGCCGAGTTCACGATCCACACCCTGCTCACCTACTGAGTGCGGTTCGATGGCGGTCCTGCCGAAGGTCGACGTCTACGCCCGCGCCGTCTCGGACCGCGACGAGATCGCCGCCTACCTGCGCACCGACCGCATCTACGCCGCCTACACGCTGGGCGACCTGGACGGCCCGAACCGGCATCGGTGCAGCTGGGGGGTGGCCTACGACGATCTCGGCCGGCCGATCGCGCTGGTGATGCACCAGGAGGGGCTTGTCCCGCAGCCGCTGTTCCTGATGGGCGACCCGGCCGGCTGCCGCGAGATCCTGGACGGCGTGATCCGGCCGCGGGACGCCTACTTCATGGGGACCGAGGCGATCGACGCGGCGGTGGACGACCTGTACGAGCTGGACCCGCCGCAGTACCTGCTGCGCATGGCCGTCGACGAGCCGACCTTCCATCCCTTCGCCGGGCCGGCGGAACGGCTCACCGCCGACGACATCGAGGACCTGAACCGGCTGTACCAGCTCGGGTACCGCGGCGGGTTCCCGGCATCGGGAGTGGAGGACGGCGTGTACTACGGCATGCGGGTGCGCGGACGCCTGGTGAGCGCCGCGGGGACGCACGTGATCAGCCAGCGCGAGGGGATCGCGGTGGTCGGCAACGTCATGACCCACGTCGACTACCGCGGGCACGACTTCGCCAAGATGGTGACCAGCGCCGTCACCGGCGAGCTGCTGCAGCGGGTGCGGGACGTGGCCCTCAACGTCCACGCCGACAATGAGCCGGCGGTGGCGGCCTATCGTCGCCTCGGCTACCGTGATACGGACCTGCTCACCGAGCGGCTGGGGCACCGCCGTTCGGGCGGATGGGGCCTGATGAGACCGATACGAGAGGCGATTCGACTGCCGTGGCAACGCGTACCGAAATGAGACCGGCCGACGTGGCCGACCCGGGCCTGGCCGATGCCGGCCGGCTCAGGATCGAGTGGTCGGACCGCCAGATGCCGGTGCTGGCCGACATCCGGCAGCGCTTCGAGCGCGAGCGGCCGCTGGAGGGCTGGCGCATCAGCGCCTGCCTGCACGTCACCGCCGAGACCGCCAACCTGATGCGGACGCTGGCCGCGGGTGGGGCCGATGCGGTGCTGTGCTCCTCCAACCCACTGTCGACCCAGGACGACGTGGCCGCCTCGCTGGTGACCCACTTCGACATCCCGACCTACGCCATCAAGGGCGAGGACCGCGACTCCTACTACGCGCACATCGCCGCGGCGCTCGACCACCGGCCGCAGGTCACCATGGACGACGGCGCCGACCTGGTGAACGAGCTGCACACGAGGCGACAGGAGCTGCTGGACGAGGTCGTGGGCGGCACCGAGGAGACGACCACCGGCGTCATCCGCCTGCGCGCCATGGCCAAGGCCGGGAAGCTGGCCTACCCGATCGTGGCCGTCAACGAGGCGCTGACCAAGCACCTGTTCGACAACCGCTACGGCACCGGGCAGAGCGCCATCGACGGCATCCTGCGCGCGACGAACATCCTGTTCGCGGGCAGCACCGTCGTCGTGGGCGGGTACGGCTGGGTGGGCCGCGGCATCGCCACCCGGGCGCACGGCATGGGCGCCAGTGTGGTGGTGGTCGAGGTCGATCCGATCCGGGCCCTGGAGGCGGCCATGGACGGCTTCCGGGTCATGACCGCCGCCGAGGCGGCGCGGCTCGGCGACGTCTTCATCAGCGGCACCGGCAACCTCAACGTGTGGGGGCGCCACCACTTCCCGGAGATGCGCGACGGGGCGATCCTGGCCAACGCCGGGCACTTCAACGACGAGTTCGAGCTCGGCGCGCTGGAGGAGCAGGCGCAGTCCTCACGCGAGGTGCGGCCCTTCACCCGCGAGTACCTGATGCCCGACGGACGGCGCATCTACGTCCTGGCCGATGGGCGCCTGGTCAACCTGGGCGCGGCCGAGGGCCACCCGGCCATGGTCATGGACATGAGCTTCGCCAACCAGGCGCTTGGCCTCGAGTGGCTGCGCGAGCACCTCGACGAGCTGGAACCGCGGGTCTACGGCATCCCCGAAGGGATCGACCGCGAGGTCGCCCGCCTGAAGCTGGAGAGCATGGGCGTGCACATCGAGCCGATGACGCCCGAGCAGAAGGCCTACAGCGAGTCGTACGAGTCCGGCACCTAGCTCCGCCCGGCCCGCCGGCTCGCCTCACGACCGGCGCAGCATAGCCGTCACCGGGCCCGGCCCCGGTGACCCGGCGCATCGGCCCCCGCGCTACACTCGGGCCGATGTCAGACGCCGACATGCGCGTTCCGTTCACCTCCGAGTCCGTCACCGAGGGCCACCCCGACAAGCTGTGCGACGCGGTCGCCGATGCCGTCCTGGACGACGTGCTGGCTCGTGACCCCGGCTCGCGCGTGGCGATCGAGGTGGCCGCCACCACCGGCCTGGTCCTGGTGCTGGGGGAGCTCACGACCGAGGCGTGGTGCGACGTGCAGGCGGTGGTCCGCCACACCGTGCGCGACATCGGCTACACCGACAGCCGACTCGGCTTCGACTGGGAGACGTGCGGCACCATCACCGCCATCAAGGAGCAGTCGCCGGACATCGCGCTCGGCGTCGACCATGCCCTCGAGTCCAGGCGAGGCGAGGACCCGGACGAGCTGGGGGCCGGTGACCAGGGAATGATGTTCGGCTACGCGTCCGACGAGACGCCCGAGCTGATGCCGATGCCCATCCAGCTGGCGCACCAGGTCGCCCGCCGGCTGGCCGAGGTGCGGAAGAGCGGCCGCCTGCCCTTCCTGCGGCCCGACGGCAAGAGCCAGGTGACCGTGGAGTACGACGGTTCCGGCCGGCCGGTCCGGGTGGGGACCGTGGTGGTCAGCACCCAGCACGACCCGGAGGTCGCGTCGAGCGACCTGGAGGAGGCCGTGGTCGAGGAGGTGGTCCGGGCGGCCGTGCCGGCCGAGCTGCTCGACGATCGGACCCGCTACCTCGTCAACCCGACCGGGCGGTTCGTCATCGGCGGACCGATGGGCGATTCCGGCCTCTCCGGCCGCAAGATCATCGTCGACACCTACGGCGGCATGGCGCGCCACGGCGGCGGCAGCTTCTCCGGCAAGGACCCGACCAAGGTGGACCGATCGGGCGCCTACATGGCCCGCTACGTGGCCAAGAACGTGGTCGCCGCCGGGCTGGCGCGGCGCTTCGAGCTGCAGCTGGCCTACGCCATCGGCGTGGCGCACCCGCTGGCGGTCAACGTCGAGACCTTCGGCACCGGGGCCGTCGCCGACGAGCGCATCGCCGCGGTGATCTCGGAGCACTTCGACCTGCGCCCCGGCTCGATCATCGAGACGCTCGGCCTGCGAGGCGTGCGCTATCGCCCCACCGCCTCGTACGGCCACTTCGGTCGCAGCGACCTGGACCTGCCGTGGGAGCGGGTCAACCGCGTCGAAGCCCTGCGCGACTCCGCAGGCCTTCGCGGCGCCAGGCTTCCGGCCTAGGCGAGGGCGGGGACCCGATGGCATCGCCGACACGGTGGGGCGAGCCGCAACCCGGCGTCCTGCAGCGTCTCGCGGCGCGCGTCCGCGCCGTCATCCCCGGCGCCGAGTCAGGCGCCGCGCGTCGTGGGCTCGGCCCGCTGCCGCTGGCCCTGCGCCGCGGGGAGCTGGCGCAGACCTACCTGGCCGCGGCGGGTGAGGCCGATCACCGTCGCGCCGGTGCGGCGGCCACCACCGCCATGGAGCGTGCCGCATCGGCCGGGGACTGGTGGCCGGCCGACGTGTGGGGCCACCGCGCCCTGTGGCATTTCGAGCGGGCCGGGATGGAGCTGGCCGCCGCCCGCGCGGCCCGGCACATCGGCGACGTCCGGATCGCCGCCGGCGATCCGGCCAGTGCCCGTCGCTACTTTGCGGAGGCGATCAGCGAGTCACGCGACCTCGGCGCCGAGCGCGAGGAGGGGCTCGCCGCCCTGGGCATGGGCCGCGCGGCGATGCAGCTCTCGGACGTGACCACCGCACGCCGCCTGGCGCAGATCGCCCTGGACCTGCTCGAGCGGTGCGGCGCGCCCGCCGAGGAGGTGGCCGGTGCCCGCGAGCTGCGAGGCGAGGAGAAGGAGGTCGGAGGGTGAGCGAGGAACGCGGCGGGATGCAGGTGGC
>JAPSGM010000390.1 GCA_031177555.1 Chloroflexota bacterium | reverse complement strand
AGGCGCTCAACCGTCCGCGACACGCCGATCATCACGGCCGTCCATCGGCCCCTGCCCGAGGTGCTGGGCCTGCTGGCCGGGACGGCGCCGTGACGGTCGGGACGTCGCTGGAGGCCTCGCGCGCCGTCATGCGGCGCGCGGCGCGCCTGTTCCCCGGCGGGGTCAGCTCCCCGGTCCGCGCCTTCGGGCGCGTGGGCGGGACGCCACGCGTCATCGAGCGCGCGCTCGGCGCGCGCGTGTGGGACGTGGACGGCAACGAGCTGGTCGACTACATCGGCTCCTGGGGACCGATGATCCTGGGCCATGCCCATCCGGCGGTGGTCGAGGCGATCCGGCAGGCCGCCGAGCGCGGGACGAGCTACGGGGCGCCGACCCGCCAGGAGGTGGAGCTGGGCGAGGAGATCGCGGCCGCCATGCCGTTTATCGAGCGGCTGCGGTTCGTGTCCTCCGGCACCGAGGCGGCGATGTCGGCGCTGCGCGTCGCGCGGGCCGCCACCGGGCGAGACGCGATCGTGAAGATGGCGGGCGGGTACCACGGCCACGCGGACGCCCTCCTGGTCAGCGCCGGATCCGGCGCCACCGGCCGGCCCGCCAGCGCCGGCGTGCCTGCCGGGACTGCGCGCGACACGCTGGTCGCCCCGTACGGCGACCTCGATGCGGTCGAGGCGCTGCTCGAGGCGCGGCCGGCGGCGGCGGTCATCGTGGAGCCGGTCGCCGCGAACATGGGCGTGGTGCCGCCCGGCCCGGGCTACCTGGAGGGCCTGCGGGCGCTGACCCGGCGTGACGGCGCGCTGCTCATCTTCGACGAGGTGATCACCGGCTTCCGACTGGGCCGCGGCGGCGCCCAGGAGCGCTACGGCGTGCGGCCGGATCTCACGGTGCTGGGCAAGATCATCGGCGGAGGGCTGCCGGTGGGCGCCTACGGCGGTCGCGCGGACCTGATGCGACTGGTTGCGCCCGAGGGCCCGGTCTACCAGGCGGGGACCCTGTCGGGCAACCCGCTGGCCATGGCCGCCGGCCTGGCGACGCTCCGGCTGCTGACGCCCGAGGTCTATCGCGACCTCGAGACGGCGGGGCGCTCCCTGGAGGAGGGGCTGGCTGCCGCCGCCGCGGACACGGGCACGCCGGTCCGGGTGAGCCGGGTCGCCAGCCTCCTGACCGTATTCCTCGATAGCGAGGAGCGGTTCGCCGGCCTCTTCCACGGGATGCTGGACGCCGGGGTGCTGATCCCGCCCTCGCAGCACGAGGCGTGGTTCCTGTCCGCCGCCCACGATGCATCGGCGCTGGACGCCACCCTGGCCGCCGCGCGCGCGGCGTTCGCCGCCCTCACCCGCGAAGGTTGATGATCGACGCTCGGGCCGCCGCCCCGACCGGTGCGACCCGCTTGCTCGCCGCCGTGCGCCGCGAGGAGCCGGATGCCACGCCGGTCTGGTTCATGCGCCAGGCGGGCCGCTGCCTGGCCGAGTACCGACAGCTGCGCGAGCGCCACTCGATCCTGGAGCTGGCCAAGACGCCGGAGCTGTGCGCCAGGGTCACGCGCATGCCGATCGAGGCGTTCGGCGTGGATGCCGCCGTGATGTTCGCCGACATCATGCTGCCGCTCGAACCGATGGGCGTGGAGCTCGAGATCGAGCCGAGCATCGGGCCGATCATCCACAATCCGATCCGGAGCCGATCCGATGTGGACCGCCTCAG
>JAPSGM010000188.1 GCA_031177555.1 Chloroflexota bacterium | reverse complement strand
CCGCCCGCGAGCCGCGCCGCCAGGCCCACAGCCCCGCCACGAATCCGACCGCCACCAGGAGCGGTATGGAACCCATTGCCAGCGAGCCGACGTCGGGGGCCCGCGCTCCGGGGCTCAGCAGGCTGGCTAGGAACGACAGGACCAGCGCCCCGGCCACCAGCAGGCTCACGCCCGCCATCAGCAACTGGGCGGCGATGACCAGGCTCAGCGCGGCCCCGATGCGCCTGGTGGCCCTGGCCGGGCCGCGGACCGGCGCCCCGCCGATGGCGGCCGCGCACGGGAGGGCCAGGGCGAAGGTGAGCAGCACCAGCTCGTGCCCACGGTAGGCCGGCATGTGATCCACGACCTGCCACCAGGCGAGGCCGACGCCCAGCGCCGCCAGCCAGCCGACCACCCGCAGGACGGCGTCCATGCCCAGCGCCGCCCGCCACACGCCCACGCCGGCCGCCAGGATGAGCGCCAGCGCCGCGCCGGCCGCCAGGATCGCCTCCCAGTCGATTCGAACCGCGAACCGGGCCGGCATGGCCGACAGGTAGGGCAGCGTCGGGATCAGCGCGATCGCCGCTGGCACCGCGATGCCGGCCGCGAGCACGATGCGCACGAGTCCCAAACTTCCTCCCCAGGCGACCAGGGCCACGCCGGCCAGCGCGGCCAGCGCGGCGCCGAAGGCGGGCCAGGCGATCCGCGGCGCCGCCGGCTCGTGGCCGCGCACCACGGAGGCCGATACCGGGTCCTCGCCGGACACGTCGGACTCGTACTCGACCGCCAGCTCGACCCGCCACGCCGTGCGAACCTCGAGCTCCGGCGGGCCCACCCACGAGGCCGTGAGCGTGGTGACGACCTCGCAGCCCCGCGCGCAATCGGTCGGGTCGAGCTCCAGCGCGCCGACGCCGATGGCGCCAGCCTCCTCCTGGCCGGTCACCACCGCGCCCGCGGTGGCGTGGACGCGTGGATCGCCCCCTCCCGGCACCGCGGCATGGACGCTGACGCGCACGATGCGGTTCTCGCCGGGATCCGCAACGCCGAAGCGGACCTCCACCTCGCCGGGATCGTCCGGCGCGACGGCGACCTCGCCGGAGGCGTCCACTCGTGCCGTTGGCGGTCCGGGCGTGGTGGCGATGAGCGCCACGCTGGCGACCACCAGCACGGCGAGGGCGGCCAGCCGTCGCGGGGATCGGTCGGTCATCGCCCCTTCCCTATCCCCGGAGCTGCCCGGAGGTTCAGGAATCGTCCGGTGACGTCCGCCCGTCGCCCTGGCCGCGCCCGTTCCCCGACCGCCACGCGCGCACCGGCGTGGAGAGGGGCGCCTGCGGCTCGCGCTCGTGTTGCTCCGCGGGCTCGGCCTCCGGCTCCGGCGTCCGGGCGTCGAGCGGGCGGCGGACCGCCTCGCGGGTGGGGGCCATCGGCGCTGACGCCACCTCCTCGGCGTGGATGATGTGCATGACCGCGTTGATGAGCGCCAGGTGGGTGAAGGCCTGCGGGAAGTTGCCAAGGTGCCGCCCGGTCCCCGGCTCGATCTCCTCGCCGAACAGCTGCAGCGGGCTCGCCAGCGCCAGCAGGCGCTCGCACAGCCGGCGGGCGCGCTCCAGCTCACCGATCTCCACCAGGGCCGATACCAGCCAGAACGAGCAGATGGTGAATGTGCCTTCCCTGCCGGACAGGCCGTCATCGGTTTCCTCTGTCCGGTAGCGAAGGATCAGCCCGTCCTCGCTCAGCTCATCGGCGATGGCCAGCACCGTGGCCCGCACGCGCTCGTCCTCCGGCGGCAGGAAGCGCACCAGGGGCATGAGCAGGAGCGAGGCGTCCAGCGCGTCGGTGTCGTAGTGCTGGGTGAAGACCCCGCGGGCGTCGAGGCCGCGCTGGCAGATGTCGTCCTGGATCTCCTGCGCCGCCGCCGCCCAGCGCTCGGCCAGCTCGGTCTCCTGGCGAATGCGGGCCAGGCGGGCTCCACGGTCGGCCGCGACCCAGCACATCATCTTCGACGAGGTGAAGTGCTTCGGGTCGCCGCGCACCTCCCACATGCCGCGGTCCGGCTCGCGCCAGTGCGCCAGCGCGGCCTCGACCTGGCGCTTGAGCATCGGCCAGATCGACTCGTCCAGGTGGTCGCGCGAGCGGGTATGTAGGTACACCGAGTCCAGCACGGCGCCCCACATGTCGTGCTGCCGTTGCCGGTAGGCCCCGTTGCCGACGCGCACCGGCTTCGCGCCCTCGTACCCGGCGAGGTGCGGCAGCGTCTCCTCGGTCAGCTCCCGCTCGCCGCCGACCCCGTACATGATCTGCAGGTCGGCGTCGCCGCCGGCCACGTCCGCGATGAAGTACATGAAGTCGCTGGCCTCCCAGTCGAAGCCGAGCGTGTAGAGGCCCCACAGCGCGAAGGTCGAGTCGCGCACCCAGGAGTAGCGGTAGTCCCAGTTGCGCTCGCCGCCGGGCGTCTCGGGCAGCGACGTGGTGGGCGCGGCCACGACGGCGCCGGTCGGCGCGTAGATCAGGCCGCGCAGGGTCAGCGCCGAGCGCTCCAGGTAGCTCCGCCACGGATGGTCGGGGAAGTGCCCGCGGGCCAGCCAGTGCTGCCAGTGGTGGGCCGTCCAGACCAGGCGCTTGTACGCCTCGTCGTACGTGCGCGGCGCCGCGGGAAGCCCCCACGACAGCGCCACGAAGCGGGTCTCGCCCTCCTTGATCAGGGTCCGGGCGATCGCCTTGGGCCCCTCGAACCCGATGTTCATATCGCTGCTGAGCGTGAGCTCCACCTCGCTGCGCGAGCAGCGGCAGATACCCTGGTGATAGCCCTCCTCGGTGTACGCCCAACTGCCGAAGATGCGCCCGTACTCGAAACGCGGCTCGCACTCCATCACCAGCTGCACCTCGCCGTTCACGCAGCGCACCATGCGCAGCAGGATGTGCTCGGCGTCGTAGTCGGTCGGGGCGCGGCGCTGCGAGCGGGAGCGCCGCTCGTCGCTGCGCCACGGGCCGATCAGCATCACGTCGCGGACGATGATCCAGCCGGTGGAGGTGCCCCAGCTTGTCTCGAGAACCATGGTGCCGGGCAGGTAGCGGCGCGACCCGGGCACCATGACGTCGGCCGGTCCCAGCCGGAAGCCGCCGGCATCGCGGTCCAGGATGGCGCCGAAGACGCTGGGCGAGTCGAAGCGCGGGGCGCACAGCCACTCGACGTTGCCGCTGGGCGCCACCAGCGCTGCCGACTCGCAGTCGGACAGGAAGCCGTACTCGCCGATGGGCGGGAAGGGCGAGCCGGCGTACATCGTCGTCGCACGCTGGCCCATCGGCCCCATGGATCCGAGCTGCCCAATCGTTGGCATCCGCCTGTACCTCACGCGGGGCGACAGTCTTACCACGCCGGCTTCCCGGGCGCCAGCCCACCGACCGGATCGCGCGGCTTGCTGCGCTACACTCGATACCGATGTCCGATTCGCACGTGAGGGTGGCCGTCACCGGCGCCGCCGGGCAGATCGGCTACGCAATCCTCTTCCGGATCGCGTCCGGCCAGATGTTCGGCCCGCGCACCACGGTCGACCTCCAGCTCCTCGAGCTGGAGGCTGCGCTGCCCGCGCTGGAGGGAGTGGCCATGGAGCTGGAGGACTGCGCCTTCCCGCTGCTGCGGCGCATCGTCCGCACCTCCGACGCCGCGGAGGCGTTCGGCGACGCCAACTGGGCCCTGCTGGTCGGTGCCGTGCCCCGCAGGGCAGGGATGGAGCGCAAGGACCTGCTCAAAGTCAATGGCGGCATCTTCGCCGACCAGGGACGCGCCATCGCCGCCGGCGCGGCCGATGACGTCCGGGTGCTGGTCGTCGGCAACCCGTGCAACACCAACTGCCTGATCGCCTCGGCCAACGCCCCCGACGTGCCACGCGACAGATGGTTCGCCATGACCATGCTCGACGAGAACCGCGGACGCGCCCAGCTGGCCCAGAAGGCCGGGGTGCTGGTGGAGGAGGTCCGCAACCTGGCGATCTGGGGCAATCACTCCTCGACCCAGTTCCCGGACGTCTACCACGCAACCGTCGGGGGGAGCCCGGCCGACCAGGTCATCGGCGACGAGGAGTGGATCCGGGGCGAGTTCATCACCACGGTGCAGCAGCGCGGCGCCGCGATCATCGATGCCCGCGGCCAGTCGTCGGCGGCGTCCGCCGCGAACGCAGCGATCGACGCGGTGCGCAACATCGCCCAGCCCACCGGCGAGCAGTTCAGCGCCGCCATCCCGGCGCCCGGCGACGGTACCGGTTACGACGTTCCCGAGGGCTTGGTCTTCGGCTACCCCCTGCGCGCCAGCGGGCC
>JAPSGM010000187.1 GCA_031177555.1 Chloroflexota bacterium | reverse complement strand
TATGCCTGGCGCCGCGGGCGCCAGCGGCGGTCGAGTCGCCCCTGACACAGCGGGCCTGGGGCGCTGGGGGGTGCCGGCGAACCGGTAGCCCTGTGGGCCTGTGCGCCTGTGCCCGACGACCAGGCCTGACGGGTACGGGGGCACGCCGGGGACCGCCGATCCCGGCCTACCGCAGGTTTGCCGCAGCGGGGCGTGCAGTACCCTCCGCCCGTGCACATCGCCTTCATCGCCATGAGCGGCGTCCGCGCCGCGAGCGAGGAGCTCAACCGCGTTGGCCTGACGCTGCCCGGGTTCGTGGAGCGCAGCAAGGTCATCGCGTCGCTGCCGAGCCTCTCCCTCCTGACGCTCGCCGGGCTCACGCCGGACGAGTTCGAGATCAGCTACCACGAGATCGCCGACATCCGGCAGATGGGCGAACCGCCCGCCTGCGACGTCGCGGCCATCGCCTCCTACTCGGCGCAGATCAAGGACGCCTACCAGCTCTCGGATCGCTATCGGGCCATGGGCGTGCGCACCGTCCTGGGCGGGCTGCACGTCACGGCCCGTCCGGACGAGGCGGCGCGCCACGCGGACGCCATCGTGGTCGGCGAGGGTGAGCTGGGCTGGCCGCGGGTCGTCGAGGACCTCCGCGCCGGCCACCTGCAACCGCGCTACCTCGCCGACGGCGCCCAGTTCGACCTCGCTCACGCGCCGCTCCCCCGCTTCGACCTGCTCGACATGGACCGATACAACCGCATCACCGTCCAGACCCAGCGCGGCTGCCCGTGGCGCTGCGAGTTCTGCGCGGCATCGATCCGCCTCACGCCGCTGTACAAGGTCAAGCCGGTAGCCCGCGTCCTGGCCGAGATCCACGAGATCAAGCGGCACTGGGCCCGCCCCTTCATCGAGTTCGCCGACGACAACACCTTCGTGCACCGGCGCCACAGCAAGGAGCTGATGCGCGCCCTCATCGGTGAACGCCTGCGCTGGTTCACCGAAACGGACATCTCCATCGCCGATGACCCGGAGCTGCTGGGGTTGGTGCGCGAGGCCGGGTGCGCGGAGGTCCTCATCGGGCTCGAAAGCCCCACCGCCGCCGGCATCGACGGCGTGGAGCTGCGCCGCAACTGGAAGCGCGGGCGGTTCGGGCAGTACCTGGAGGCGATCGCGCGCATCCAGGGCCACGGCGTGACGGTGAATGGCTGCTTCGTGCTGGGCCTGGACGGCGACGGGCCGGAGGTCTTCGACGCGGTGGCGGACTTCGTCGCCGAATCGGGCCTGTTCGACGTCCAGATCACCGTCCTGACCCCGTTCCCCGGCACGCCACTCTACGACCGGCTGCTGGCCGACGGGCGGCTGCTGGACCCCGAGGCCTGGGAGCGCTGCACCATGTTCGACGTCAACTTCCGGCCACTCGGGATGTCGCCCGACACGCTGCAGCAGGAGCTGGTGGAGCTGGGGCGGCGGCTGTACACGCAGGAGGCGCGGCGCGCCCGGCGCAACGCCTTCTACCGTCACCGGCGCGAGTTCCTGCGCGCGTCCCGCCAGGCCCGCGCCGGCGAAGAGAGCATCAGCGCCTGAAGGAGGAGTGTAAGAGGCATGAACCCGATGTGGCGAACGTTCTTCCTGGTCGCCGCCCTGTACGACCTGATCCTGGGCGCGGCCTTCTTCCTGCTGTACGGCCCGCTGTTCGAGATGCTGGGCATCGCCCTGCCGAACAACACGTCCTACATCCACCTCACCGCCGCGTTCGTCTTCACCCAGGGCGTGGGCTACTGGTTCGTGGCCCAGGACCCGGTGGGCAACCGCAGCATCGCCAAGATCGGCGTGGTCTACAAGTTCATGTTCGCCTCCCTGGCGTTCTACTACGCCGCCATCGGGCAGCTGCTGCACCCGGCGTTCCTGCTCTTCGGCGTGCTGGACGTTCTGTTCCTGGTGGGCTTCGTGCTGTTCCTGCGCGACGTGCGCCCGGTGACGCTCGCCGAGCCGATGAGCGGATGAGTGGATGAGCCGATGAGTGCAGTCGGGCGGCGTCGGATCCCGGTCGAGCTCTCCGCCGACCGCCGCTTCGCGGAGCGCATCAAGCGCCTGGCGGCGGTCAGCCTGGTGGCGCTGGGTGCCATCTGGTGGCTGGCGACCGCCACGCTCCAGGCACCGCCGGCGGTGCGCGCCGTCCTGGCTGCGGGCTGGGTGCTGATGCCGGCCACGCTCATCGCCAGCCTGGCGGCCCCGCGCCTGCGCTACGGGCTGGCGCTGCCCGCCGGCCTGGTGGGCGGCGGGTTGCTGGCCATCTGCGCGTGGTGGCTGCCGGCCGCGCCGGTGGCGGCGGTGGGCTGGCTGCTCATCACCGTCGGGATCGCCTTCGGCGGGCTGCTGGGCTTCTGGCTGTGGTACCGGCTGCTGCCCGTCCCGCCGGCGCTGGACGATCCCTACTCGCCGGCGCGCTGGGCGATGATCGGCGTGCATGTCGGGCTCATCGTGATCGGGATCGGACTGGCCGCGACCGCCCTCCGATAGGCCATCTCCGGTCTCGGTCCCCTCCTCCAGCACGCGCGGCCTCTGCGAGGGGCCGCATGGAGACCGTCAGGAGTGACTGTGGGCCTGTGCACCCGAGGAACTGCGGGACCGCGTCACGCGGGTCGTGACCGAGCGGGTGCGGGCCCTGAACCGCGACTACCGCGAGGCGCTCGGGGAGTACCCCGCCCTGATGCCCTTCGCGGTGGAGCTGCACCGGCGCGGCGAAGGGCCGTTCGCCGGGAGCGATCGGCCCATCAAGTTCCGCAACGTGGCGAAGGGGTGACGGCCGGCGTGCCGGCCAGCTTCTCGGCGTAGTTGATCAGGTCCAGCTCGCCGGGCGACTCGCCCTGCGCCGTCAGCAGCGCCGCCGCCTCGGCCCGATGCTGCGTGCCGTGGTTCACGACGTGCACCAGCATCTGCCACACCGGCACCCCCTTCGTGGACGTAGCCCACGAAGCGCTCGGTGATGGTGGGCAGCCAGGCGTCGACGGCCGCCCACTCGGCCTCCCATAGGTCCCGGAGCTCGTCGACCGTCGGCACCGGCTCGTCCTCGGGCTCCGGCTGCTCTCCGGTGTCCTGGAACCCGTGGCGCCAGCGCTGCGACGCGCCGAGGTGGTGAACCAGGATGCCGCCCAGGCCACGATCGCCGATGACGTTCGCCCCCGTCCAGAGGGCGGGGTCCGGGCCGTCGAGCATCGCCAGCACCCGCCTGGTCGCCCATCGGTCGTAGGCGAACAGCCAGCGGACCTCGTCGACCTGCATCGGGCAAGGATAGCCACTGCTCGCGTGCCCGGTTGCTGGACCGAGCAAGGCTGACGGCCGGTCGACCACTCTGCCGATGGCGCCGACCGCCCAGGACCCTAGCTCTTGCTCTTCGACTTGCCGCGCTGCTTGTTCACGGTGCGCGCGGCACGCTCCTTCGCCTCCTTGCTGCTCACGCCGCGATCCTTGTAGGACTCCTTGATGTGCTCGTACTGGCGCTTCTGCTTCTTGGTGGATCCTTCTGGCATGGCGGTACCCCCTTTCCGCTCGGGCCACCGAGCGGAACTGCATAACCGATGCCGATGCGGCACGGCGACTGCAGTCATCGCAGAATCCCTGGAAAGGGGGTTGCCATGGCAACCGAGAAGCAGCGCGCGGCCGCGCGCAAGAACATCAAGAAGGCCCAGGCGGCTGCCCGCGAGAAGCGCACGATCTCAAAGCTGCCGAAGTCGACGAAGACCGCGCTGGGCAAGCAGGGCGCCAAGGTCGCTCGCCAGAAGCGCGAGAGCGGGTAGCCACATGCATGGCCTTTGCGGGGACCGCAATTTCGGCCCACCACGGCGACGTAAGAAACCTTAACGCGCCCGCTGCGCCTGCCCAGAGCTGGCACACAGGCTGCCGCCCCAGGTGGTATCCACGAAGCACCAAGGGGTTCTGATGCACAGCACGACTCAGGAACTGTGGACCTTCACCGATCTCGACACCTGGCGCGGGACCGATATCAAGGGGTTCAACGTCCAGGCCGTTGACGGCGAGATCGGTACCGTCGACGAGGCGACCTTCGACATCGGCGCGAGCTTTGTCGTGGTCGACACCGGCCCGTGGATCTTCGGCAAGAAGGTCCTCCTGCCGGCCGGCGTGGTCGACATGGTCGACGTCACGAACAAGAAGCTAATCGTGAACCGCACGAAGGACGAGATCCAGAAGGCCCCGGAGTTCGATCCGGACGGCTACAAGGAAGAGGTTTATCGGAACAACATCGGCACGTACTACGGTGAGCGCATGCCCGCCGCCACGCGCCGCTGACACCTGAACGCTTCACTGGC
>JAPSGM010000389.1 GCA_031177555.1 Chloroflexota bacterium | reverse complement strand
TGAGCTGGTGCGCCGCATGGAGCGGGCGCGGCACATCAACATCGGGCTGCGGGCCACGCGGCAGGTCTTCTTCGGGACCATGGACATGGCGCTGCACGCGGTGGAGAAGGAGCCGGACCTGGATGCCGCCATCCGCGAGTCATACGCGGTGACCCAGCTCCCCTATCCCGAGGGCACGTTCATGCTGGCCGCCTTCGGGCACCTGATGGGCGGATATGACGCCGGCTACTACGGCTATCTGTGGGCGGAGGTCATCGGCGACGACATGTGGGGCCGGTTCGAGCGCGAGGGCATCACCTCGCCACAGGTTGGCGGCGAATACCGACGCACGGTGCTGGAGCCGAACGGAGCGCGCTCTGGCGACGAGCTGGTCGAGGCCTTCCTGGGACGGCCCGCCTCGATCGAGAACTACCTGCGCATGCGCGGCATGGCACCGGTGGCCGCCGGTTCGAAGTAGGCGGCTGATTGTGGGATCGGCCTACGGCGCGGATTTCGTCCTGAGCATGGATCGGGCATGGAGACCTCGTCCATTCACGGTTTCGGTGGCCCCGCCCACTGCTTCCGTGTGGCCATGGGGCCGGGTCCCCGGAATCGGTGTCGACGGCACGTCCTCGCACTACTGCCTGTCGAATACTTGCTCCCCCTGCAAGTCCGCGGGGGCTACTACGCGAGGAAGCCCAGGACCAGGCGGCTGAACTCCGCGGGCGCCTCCATCGGCGGCAGGTGGGCAACCCCCGCCATGACTTCCAGTCGCGCATCGGGGATGGCAGCTGCCATGTGCCGCCCGATCTCCGCGAAATCGGGTTGGTCAAGCTCGCCGACCACGAGCAGGGTCGGCGCCCGAACGTCCGCCAGCCGCTCGGCGCGATCCGGCACCAGCCACTCGAGCTGGGCCGTCGGGTTGTCCACCTCGTACGCGAGGTGCTGCATCTCGTAGACGCGCTGCCGGATGGCGGGGTCCACCTGGTCCGCTGACCGATTCGGACCGTCCACCCAGAAGCGGACGTTCAGCCAGGACGCTGCATCCAGGTCGCCGCGGTCCAGGGCCGCGCGCTCATCCTCGTCGAACCCGTCCATGGCCTCGGAGTAGTCCCAGCCGGTGAGCCCCCCCGCCACCAGCACCAGGCGGTCGACCAGGTCGGGATGAGCCAGCGCAAGGTCGAGCGCCACGGCGGCACCGATCGACACGCCGACCACGTGCGCCCGCTCCACGCCGAGCTCGGTGAGGAGCGCCGCGGCATCGGCCGTCCAGCTGAACGCGCCGTCTGGCATCGGCGTCTCCCCGTATCCACGAAGGTCGAACCGGATGGCCCGATGCCGAGCGGAGAGCGACGGCCAGACGTTGTCCCACATGCGGCGATCCGCGATCCCGGCGTGCACGAGCAGCAGCGCGCTCCCATGGCCCGCCTCGTCGTAGGCGTGCGGGCTTCCGTTGATGGTCAGCGTCGGCATCGGTCGATGGTAGTCCCCTCCCCAAAGTCTGGCGCGTCAGGGACCGATGTACTGCCCGCAAGACGCTTGGCCGCTGGCAGACTCCGTCGCGTATTCATCGGCGCGTATGCGCCTGTCCATCAACCAGAGGCTGTGGATTCGATCATGAGACGATTCCGTACACACTGGCTGGCGGTGCTGGGCGCCATGCTGCTGCTCTCGCTGTCGGTCTCAAGCGCGTTCGGCCATCACCCGGCGCAGTCCGACAACCGCGGGAGCG
>JAPSGM010000388.1 GCA_031177555.1 Chloroflexota bacterium | reverse complement strand
ACGTCGGTCAGGGCGCCGAGACCCATGCGCCGCTCGTCGGTCATCGGCGCGCCGCGCGCAGCCAGCCGCGCATGATGCCGGCCGCCGCGCGCAGACGGTAGAGCGTCGGATCCACCACCAGGTCCCAGCTACCGGCCCACACCACCTCGGTGCCACCGAAGCCCTTCTTGAACAGGCCCACCCCGTGCCACGCATGCTCGGGCCCGGCCCCGGGCGGCGCGATACCCCACAGGTCGTGATGCGTGACGCCGCGATCGCGCGCCAGCCGCATCATCGCCCATTGCAGGGCGTAGCTCGCGTACCGCTTCGGCGCGCCGCGCTCCTCCCGACGCGAGCCACTGAACAGGTAGAACGACCGCGTGCCCTCGAGGACCACCATCCCGGAGGCGAGCAGCTCGCCCTCGAGCCGGGCCTCCAGGATCGCGGCGCGACCGGCTCCCGCCAGCGAGCGCCACGCGATCCGGTACCGCTCGAGCGGCGGCATCGGGAAGCCTGCCCGGCGCTGGGTCTCGCCGACGAGCTCGTGGAGGGCGTCGATCGCCGCCAGGTCTGCCGCGTTCGAAGCGACCTCCACCACCACGCCCTCGCGCTCGGAGCGACGGACGGCGTAGCGCGTGTCCTTGTCGAACCCGGCCAACAGGGTCTCGTCATCGGCGAGCTCGACGATGCGCGTCTGCCCGACCTGCAGGGTGTCCGACGAGGCCCGCAACCCGCGACCGCGCAGCACGGCCAGGCCGGGGCTTCCGGCCGCCAGCCGTGGCTCCAGCTTGACCGCGATGGCGCGATGCTCCCTCGCCGCGATCCGCAGGCCGATCAGCAGCCCGCGAAGGCGCTCTGCCGAGTGCGGCGCATCCCAGTCGACCACCGGTCCATGAGGCACGTACCAGAAGGCGCGGCCGCCGGGCAGCTTCCGCTCCTGGGCCGCGACGATGGCCACGACCTCTCCCGCGTCGACCAGGACGTAGCGTCGCTGCGGCTGGCCGTCGAAGGCGGCGACGTCGGCCCAGGCCCAGTCGTGGAGGAAGTCGCCGGACGGGGTCGCCGCCAGGAACGCCTGCCAGGCGTCGGCATCGCCATCGGTGGCGGGCCTGAACTCCATCACGCATTCCTCCGACGACGGCGCGCGAGGACGCCGCGAAGCTGCTCGATCTCCGGTGAGCGCAACGCGGCCGCAACGAGCAGGAAGATGGCCATCCCCGCCGCGGACAGGACCAGCAGTGCGACGAGCCGCCCCACGGCATTGTCGAGGATGCCACCCAACGCCCCCTCGAACAGGGTGAGTCCGCCGAGCATGAGCAGCGCGGCGGCCAGCGCCGCCACGCCCGAGCGCACGACCGTGCGCGCGATGGCGGACTCGTCGACCGACTCGATCCGGCGACGCAGGTACCACAGCAGCCCGATCACCTCCAGCACCGAGCTGATCGACAGGGCCAGCGCCAGGCCCTCGACGCCCATCGGTCCCACCAGCATGGCCATCAGGGGCACGTTGATGGCCACCGCGATGATCGCCCATGCCACCGGCGTCCTCGTGTCCTGCATGGCGTAGAAGGCGCGCGTCAGCACGTGGACGACGATGTGGCCGACCAGTCCGAGCGCGAAGAAGAGGAGCGTGCTTGCCGTCCGGTCGGTGGCGGACTGGCTGAACAGGCCGTACTGGTAGAAGACGCTGGTCAGCGGCTCACGCAGCACGACCATGACTGCCGTCAGCGGCGC
>JAPSGM010000387.1 GCA_031177555.1 Chloroflexota bacterium | reverse complement strand
GGGCCAACGGTACCGGGTGCCGGACCGGCATCGGTCAGACCTGCGCGATCTCGACCGGTTGCGCGCCCTCCCACAGCACGCGGCGGCCGACCTCGGCCAGGCGCTCGCGCCAGCCTCCATCCGGTACCAGGGTCGCGAAGTGATTGCCGGCCAGCGGGCCGACACGTGACGAGAAGGAGCACGCGCCGTAAGGGAACAGGATCTCGCACTCGGAGACGTCGCCGACGTAGATGAGGAGGTCGCCGGGCGCCGGATGCGAGGTGTGGTTCTCGTAGCCGACGTCCGGGCGAGTCTCGCCGAACGGGATCCAGGTCGACTCCCCGCTCCACTTGCAGTGGATCAGCTGCGAGCGGATCGGAAGCCACGCCTGCAACGCCTGGCGGGTGCGTGGCGCCTGTGGCTCCCAGGCCGCGGCGAACTCGATCTCGTCCCCCACCCGGATGCGCAGGTCCGCCATGCCCGAAGCATAGCGAGGGGCGCTGCGCGTGGAGCGGCCAGGGACCCGACGTGCAGGATGTCGATTCGCGTGGATCGCTCGGGCGGCGCATCGGTCATCATGCACCGGAGCGTAGCGGAGGACTGAACCCCTGGCGGACACGCGACCGACCATCAGCACGCACGTCCTCGACCTGGAGACCGGTCAGCCGGCCACCGGCTTCCCGGTGGCCCTCTTCCACCTGGCGCAGGACGGCAGCCCGCGCCTGCTGGCCGAAGCCGAGACCGATGACGACGGGCGCGTCCGCTCCATGCTGGACGGCGACCTGGTGCCCGGCAGCTACCAGCTCGTGTTCGATGTGGCGGCCTACTACGAGGCCGATGACGACGACGCGCCATTCTTCGAGAACATGGTGATCGGGTTCCGCGTCGACGACGTGGAGCGCAGCTACCACGTGCCGCTGCTGCTCGCTCCGTTCGGGCTCTCGACCTATCGCGGCAGCTGAGCCCGATGCATCCCATCGCGCCGATCTGCGCCGCGGTCGACGACATGGCCTGGCTGGCCGGCCGATGGCTCGGCGAGGACGCCACCGGCCGGCTCGAGGAGACCTGGAGCGAGCCCCACGCGGGGATGATCCTGGACACTCTCCACGTACCCGGCGACGAGTTCCGCTACTCCCGTGGCTGACGTCCGCGTCCGCGACCTCGGCCCGGCGGATCGCGCCTGGGCGGAGGCGCTCCTGGCCGACCACTCGGGCGGGACGCGGATGGTCGCCCGCTTCGGGGAGCTGATCGACCCGCTGACCCTGCAGGGCCTGGTGGCCGAGACGGAGGGCCGCGCCATCGGGCTGGCGACCGTGCAGGAGAGCCCGGAACGCGGCATGGAGGTGGTGACGCTCCATGCCGAGCCGCGCGGGAAGGGAGGCGGCACGGCCCTGCTCGAGACCGCCTGGCACGTGGCCGCGGCGAGCGGCCACCGCCGGCTCTGGCTGGTGACCACCAACGACAACCTGGACGCGCTCCACTTCTACCTCCGGCGCGGCATGCGGATCGCCGCGGTCCACGAGGGCGCGGTGGAGCGTGACCGCGAGCTGAAGCCGGAGATCCCGCCCTACAACGGCGACAACGGCCTGCCGATCCGCGACCTGGTCGAGCTGGAGCTGCCCACCGGCGAGGGCGCCGAGGACCTGGTGACGCAGCCCTTCCCGCGCATCGAGGACCTGGACCGGATCCCGGCCGAGGCGTTCGTCGCGGAGGCCACCTCGCTCTTCGAAGGGGCGCCGCGCTTC
>JAPSGM010000386.1 GCA_031177555.1 Chloroflexota bacterium | reverse complement strand
CAGCAGGTCCCAGCGCGACAGCGCCGCGCCGCTGCGGCGCAGGCGGTCGATCCACGCCTCGCGCCCGCGCGACGGGGCGTGGCGCCGCAGCGTCGCGTCGGTCACCAGCCGGTCCGGCGACGCCGCGGCCTCGGCGCGCAGCGCCGCGGGCACCGCCTCGTCGTCGGCGAGCGCCCACCGGCGTCGCAGCCGCGACTCGAGGCCGGGTGGCAGCATGGCGGCGATGGTCGTGCCAAGCGGCGCCCGGTAGTACGCCGCGATCTCCTCGGCCAGCGCCAGGAGGTCCGGCGTCAGCATCGGGCCCGACACGACCCCGTCGACGGCGCGCAGCTCCACGTCGGCGGCGCCGTCCGGCTCGCCGGGGAGCAGGTAGCCCAGCGCCAGGCGGCGGCCGTAGGTCACCAGCAGGAGCGAGCCGGGCGCCACCTCGGCCAGCCCGGCGGGCAGGCGGTAGCTGAACGTGCGCTCTGGGCGGTCCGCCACGGCGTCGACCGCCACGCGCACGATGCGCCCGCCGGCGTCGGGCATGGAGGACGGCCTAGACCTGGACGCGCCTGGGCGGATCGCGGCGCGCCTCGGCCTGGATGATCGCCCAGATGCGCTCGGCGGCGCCATCGGGATGGCCGGTCTCGTTGACGATGACGTAGTCGTAGTCGCCGCTGGCGGCCATCTCGATCTCCGCGTTGCGGCGGCGCACCTCCAGCGAGTCCTCGTCCTCCGATCCCCGCTCCGCGAGCCGCGCCGCCAGGTCCTCCAGCGACGGCGGCATGACGAAGATGAGCAGCGCGTCCGGTACCTTGTCCCGCACCGAGCGCGCTCCCTGCGGATCGATCGTCAGGATGGCGTCGCGTCCGGCGGCGAGGATGCCGCGCACCTGCTCGATCGGCGTCCCGTACCAGTTGCCGTGCACCTTGGCCCATTCCAGCAGCCCGTCGCGGCCGCGCAGCGCCTCGAACTCGCCGACGGTCATGAAGTGGTAGTGAACCTTGTCGATCTCGCCCGGCCGCTGGGCGCGGGTCGTGGCGGTGACGATCGGGACGACCTGCGGCCGGGCCGCCGCTAGCTGCGCCACGATCGTGCTCTTGCCCACCCCCGACGGGCCGGACACCACGACCAGCATCGGGTTCGGGAAGGTCATGCGCTTGTCCGGCTCGGCCGATGCCTCCGGCTCCCGATACGCCAGCCGCTCCTCGCTCAACCGACCGGCTCCAGCTCGGCCCCCACGCCCTCCGGCAGCCCGCTCGCCGCGATGCCGGCCGCATCTAGGCTGGCGGCGAGATCGTCGGGCAGCCGGCTCCACGCCCGCAGCCGGCGCCCGTCGAGCGGCCGCACCAGGCCCAGCCGATCGGCGTGCAGGAACTGTCGTCCCAGGCCGCCCGGGCCGAGCCCCCCGCCGTAACGCTGGTCGCCGGCGATCGGCAGCCTCAGGTACGCCAGGTGCGCGCGGATCTGGTGCGTGCGGCCGGTGCGCGGGCGCAGCGCCAGGAGGGTGTGGGCGCCCCGGCTGCCGAGCACCTCGTACTCGGTGACCGCCTGCCGCCCGCCGGCGACCACCGCCATGCGCTGGCGGTCGCGCGGGTCACGTCCGACCGGCGCCTCGACGCGGCCGCGCGGCGCCGGCGCCGCGCCATGCACCAGGGCGACGTACTCCTTCTCGATGGCATGCTCGGCGAATTGGCGCATCAGGCTCGACTGCGCCGCATCGGTCTTCGCCACCAGCAGCAGGC
>JAPSGM010000045.1 GCA_031177555.1 Chloroflexota bacterium | reverse complement strand
CGGCGAGTTCGAGCTGAAGGGCATCGCAACGCCGGTCCGCGTGTATGAGGCCGTCCGGAGCTGAACGCTCATACGGCGGTCGGACGCAGCTCCAGGCCCCGAAGCAGCTGCGCGTTGAGGGCCACCACGATCGTGGAGATGCTCATGACCAGGGCACCCACGCTCATCGGCAGCAGGAACCCCCACGGCGCAAGCAGGCCGGCGGCGACCGGGATGGCCAGGGCGTTGTAGCCGGTGGCCCAGACGAGGTTCTGGACCATCTTGCGGTAGCTGGCGCGCGAGAGCTCGATCGCGCCGGCCACGTCGCGCGGATCGTCGCGAACCAGGACGATCCCCGCCGACTCGACCGCCACGTCCGTCCCGGCACCAATGGCGATGCCGACGTCCGCCTGGGCCAGCGCCGGAGCGTCGTTGACGCCGTCGCCGACCATGGCGACCCGCGCGCCGCCGGCCTGGAAGCGCCGCACCGCATCGGCCTTGTCGGCGGGCAGCACCTGCGCCGCGACCTCATCGATGCCGATGCGTCTGGCGACCGAGTCCGCAACGGCCTGGGCGTCGCCGGTGATCATGGCCACGCGCAGGCCCATGGCATGCAGGTGCCCGACGGCCTCGACCGACTCGGGGCGGATCTCGTCCTCGATCGACACCGCGCCGAGCGCCCGGCCGCCCTCGATCAGGTACAGCACCGTTCGTCCCTCCTCGCTCCAGCCATCGGCCGTCCCGGCCAGCTCCGGTGGCACCTGGGCCCCCGTTTCCGCCAGCAGGGCGGGACCACCCATGGCCAAACGGCGGCCGTCCACCGACGCCCGCGCTCCACGACCCGGCAGGGCCTCGAAGGTCGATGCGCGAGCGGGCGTGACGCCGCGTGCCTGCGCGCCGCGGACCACGGCGCGCGCCAGCGGATGTTCAGAGTCGGCCTCGACCGCCGCGGCCATGGCCAGCACCTGCTCGTCGCTGCTGCCCGGTGCCGCGGCGACCGCGGCCAGGGCCGGCTCGCCGCGGGTCAGCGTGCCGGTCTTGTCGAAGATGACGACCTGCACCTCCCTGGCGCGCTCGAGCGCGAGGCGGTCCCTGACCAGCAGGCCGTTCCGGGCGCCGAGCGTGGTGCTGATGGCGATGACCAGCGGGATCGCCAGGCCCAACGCGTGCGGGCAGGCGATGACGAGAACGGTGGCGGTTCGGACCAGCGCGTCCTCCGGCTGGCCCACCGCGATCCAGACGGCCAGCGTGATGGCGGCCGCGGCGAGCGCCACGTAGAAGAGGAGGGCGGCCGCACGGTCGGCGAGAAGCTGGGCCCGCGACCGGGAGGACTGCGCCTCGGCCACCAGGCGCATGATGCCCGACAGGGCGGTCTGCTCCCCGACGGCCGTGACCTCGACGCGCAGGCTGCCGCCGGCGGCCACGGTGCCGGCCACGACGCTGTCGCCAGGTCCCTTGGTCACCGGGCGCGACTCGCCGGTGATCATCGACTCGTCGACGTCGGCGGTGCCGTCCGCCACCGTGCCGTCGGCCGGCACGCGCGTGCCCGGCCGCACCAGGACGACGTCGCCGGTGGCCAGGGCGTGCAGCGGCACGGTCTCGAGGCCGCCGTCGTCGGCAACCCGCTCGGCGGTATCGGGCAAGAGCTCGGCCAGGGCGTTCAGCGCGCCCTGGGCCTGCATGATCGACCGCATCTCGAGCCAATGCCCGAGGCTCATGACCGTGATCAGCGTGGCGAGCTCCCACCACACCTCGACCTCGAAGACGCCGAGCGTCGCGGCCCACGACGTGATGAAGGCGACGACGATGGCCAGGCTGATCAGGGTCATCATCCCCGGCTGCCGGTCGCCGAGCTCGGTACGCGCGCCGGATAGGAAGACGCGGCCGCCATACAGGAAGACGAGCGTGCCGAGGATGGGCGGAATCCAGTCCGAGCCGGGGAAGGACGGGGCGGCGTAGCCCAGCCACATCTGGACCTCCTCGCTCCAGATGACGACCGGGATGGTCAGCGCGAGGACGACCCAGAACTGGCGGCGGAAGGCCTCGGGATCGTGGCCGGCATGCTCGCCATGCGCCGCATGGGCGCCGTGCCCGGCGTGCTCGGCGTGCTCGGCGTGCTCGCCGTGCTCGCCGTGCGCATTCGGCGCGCCGACGGCATCGCGCCCGGCCATGGGATCGTGGTGGGATGCGTGGTCCATGTCAGTCGTGTCCGCCGTACTTGATCAGGTCTACCGATGCACGCGGGCCACGCAGGCCCGCGTGACGCGCTGTCGGTTTCGGATGTGTGAGGCTCGATGCTGGAGGGATGACGTGGGGTGGCCTACGGGGCTTGAACCCGTAACCTTCGGAGCCACAATCCGATGCTCTGCCAGTTGAGCTAAGGCCACCACGAAACGGGCGCCAGCGCCCGTCGGGATTTCGGAGGAGATCCGGCCCAATGGTCGCCGATGGGCGGCCGGCGGTCAAACCTCCGGAGGGCCCGCCGCACGATGCGACGGCCCTCTCTATCCTGTGGACATGGTCCTCCGCCTGACCGAGACGCCCGATCTCAGCACGCCGGTGCTGGTCGCCGCCTTCGACGGCTGGGTCGACGGCGGTCGGGCAGGCACCATGGCCGCCGAGCAGCTGGCCGAGGCGGGCCGGGTCATCGCCACCTTCGACAGCGACGCGCTGTTCGACTACCGCGCCCGGCGGCCGACGCTGGACATCGTCGACGGGCGGCCCATCGAGCTGGCCTGGCAGGAGCTCACCCTGCGGTCCACGCGCATCGGCGCGAAGGACGTCCTGGTGCTCACCGGCCCCGAGCCCGACTTCCGCTGGCACCAGCTCAGCGACGAGATCGTCGAGCTGGTGGGCCGGCTGCGGGTCAGCAGCTGGGTCAGCCTGGGCGCCATCCCGGCAACGGTGGCCCACACCCGACCGGTCCCCATCCTGGGCACCGCCTCGGTGGCCGGGCTCCTGCCCGATGACGTGACCCAGGGGCCGGCCGGCCACCTGCGCGTGCCCGCCGCGCTGGTATCGGTCCTGGAGCATGCCGTCTCGCGCGAGGCCGTCCCCGCGGTGGGCTTCTTCGCCCAGGTGCCCCACTACGCCAGCGGCGCGTTCCCGAACGCGGCCATCGAGCTCATCCGGCACGTGGGCCGCTACCTGCGCGAGGAGCCGCCGCTGGGCGAGCTGCCGGTCAAGGCCCTGGAGACGCGAGCGCTGCTCGACGCGGCGGTCGCCGCCGAGGAGCGGACGCGCGAGTACGTCGAGCGGCTGGAGCAGATGGCCGACGAGGCGAAGATGCCCAGCGGCGACGAGCTGATCGCCGACATCGAGCGCTTCCTGCGCGACCGGGGCGACGGTGGCGACGAGGGCGACGGCCGCCCCAACTGATCAGTCCCGGCCGGCCACCGCCCGCAGCACCAGCAGGACGATCGCCGAGCCGAGCACGGCTATGAGCAGCGCTCCCAGGAAGCCGCCGGCCTGGTCCCGGCCCAGCAGCTCGGTCCAGATCCAGCCACCGACCAGGCCGCCCGCCACGCCGATAAGGGTGGTCCCGATGCAGCCGTTCCGCTCGCGGCCCGGCACGAACCAGCCGGCGATGGCGCCGGCCAGCAGGCCGATGACGATCCAGTACAGGGGGTTCAATCCCTCGGGCATGACACTCGCTCCTCCTTCATCGCTCAGTCGGCCTGCCGGGGCTCTCCCGGGCGGGTGAAGTCAACCACGATCGCGCCCTGGCGCACCTCGCTGGGGAAGGCCTGCAACGTCGGGTTGGCCGGCTCGATTGGGAAGCCCTTGTACGTCCACGCCGCGTCCCGGCAGTCCACCAGCCGATCCGCGCCGAGCTCCAGCGCGCAGTCGTTGACCGGGCTCCAGGCGTTCACCACCGAGTAGCCCTCGCGGCCCGGCAGCTGCGCCACCGCGACGTGGAGCAGGACCCGGTCCCCCTCCTCGGGCGACTCGCCGGTGAGGGCGTGGCTCTCCTCCAGCAGGATTTGGAGCACCATCGGCCCGCGATCGACCTCGGACGCCGCGACGAGCGCGTAGTTGGCGTCGTCGCGGGCATCGGCGAAGCTGAAGATGAACGGCCGCACCAGCAGCACGATGGCCACGACGATGCCCAGGCCAAGCAAAGCCACCAGGGCGTAGCGGGTGATCGGGACCGGCATGCGTCAGACGGTAGCAGGCGGCGTGAGCTCCACCAGCGTCGCGCCGGTGACGTTGACCAGCGTGGTGCCGTCGTGCCGGATGCAGCGCGCGTCGATCCCGCGGCGGACCAGGGCGGTGTGGCCGTGCAGCCAGAGCGGCGGCGCGAGCCGGTCGAGCAGCCACCGGAACGAGGTGAAGCCGCGGTGCGCCTGGTCCGGCGCGTCGTTCAGGCCACGGGGCGCGGCGTGGCTCACGACCAGCAGGGGCCGCCGCGTCACGGCCCGCGGCCAGGCGGTGAGGACCCGCGTCCACATCGCGAACCCGGATAGCTGCTGCTCCGCGCCCGGCCGTCCATGCGGCGCGTAGCGCGGTGCGCCCGAGAACGGCAACAGCCGAAGCCCGTCCTCCTCGTGCACGCGGCCGTCGGGAAGCGGCTCCGGCAGGACCAGGCGCTCGGTGGCTCCCCATGCCTGGCCGACGTCGTGGTTGCCGCGGACGTACACGAGCGGCACCCCGAAGGCATCGGCCAGGAAGGCCAGGTACGGCGGCTCGAGGTCCCCGCAGCCCACGATCAGGTCGAGCCTGCCGAGGGCCTCGCGCGTCGCATCCGTCTCGAGGGCGGGATCGGCCTCGTCGGAGACGGCCAGCAGTCGGTACGGACGGTCCCCGCGGGCATCGAAGAGGGCCGGGTCCGGCCAGGGCATGGCGAGGCGGTCGGTCACCCCGCCTCCGGCTCCGGCTCCGGGTCGGCGGGCGGCGGGTCGCCCGAGGCGGGGCCGTCGTCCGGCGCCGCCCCTGGCTCGGCCCGCTCGCTCCCCCGCGTGAGCTGCTCGCGGCGCAGCTCGTCCACGCTGGGGCGGTGCTCGGCCGTGCGCGACTGCCGCCCGGTGGCCGCCTGTCGCAGCTCGTCGGCGCCGAGCAGCAGCGAGGCGGCGTCCTGGCGCGCCCCAAGGGCACCGGTGCTGGTCGGCACGCCAGGCATCACCAGCTCGGTCACGTCGGCGTCGATGGCCACCGCCCCGGCGTTGAGCGCGGCGGCCACCCGGTTGTGGCCGTCGGCCACGTAGTACTCGTCGCCGACCTGCACCAGGTCGATCGCCGGCAGCATGGACAGGGCGTCGACGGCGCGCCGGATGCGCTGCCAGCGGGCAGCCCAGTTCCGCCCGCGGAGGTACGGCAGCGGCAGGAAGTCGGTGGTGTTCTGGGACGGGTTGCGCGTGGTCCCCACGATGCGGTCGATGGGCACGATCTGCAGGCCCCGGGGCCGGCGCAGGGCGGTATCGGCCCTTGGATGGCGTTCGTAGAGCGACGGCAGGGGCTCGCGGCGCGCGATGCGCCGCGGCAGCCGCGGCAGCCGGTCGCGGAGCGGTCGTCGAGATGGCATGTCAGGTCCGGCTTGATTCGTGCTCTATGATGGCAGCCTCGCGGTGTGTCGCCCATCCGAGAGGGGCGCACCTCTCTTCATGGAGGACCAGCATTGGCGACCGTGACCTTTGACCACGTCTACAAGCGCTACAGCGCCGATGTGGTCGCCGTGAACGACCTGAACCTGGAGATCGCGGACGGCGAGTTCCTGGTCCTGGTCGGCCCCTCCGGGTGTGGCAAGACGACGGCCCTGCGCTGCGTGGCCGGGCTGGAGACGATTAGCGACGGCAAGCTGTACATCGGCGACCGCGTGGTCAACGACGTGGCTCCCAAGGATCGCGACATCGCCATGGTCTTCCAGAGCTACGCCCTCTACCCGCACATGTCGGTGTACGACAACCTGGCCTTCGGCCTGAAGCTCCGCAAGACCCCAAAGGCCGACATCGAGCGGCGCGTCAAGGAGGCGGCCGGCATCCTGGGGCTGGAACGCTTCCTGGACCGCAAGCCCAAGGCCCTGTCCGGCGGCCAGCGGCAGCGCGTGGCGCTGGGCCGCGCCATCGTGCGCGAGCCCTCCGTCTTCCTGATGGACGAGCCGCTCTCCAACCTGGACGCCAAGCTGAGGGTCCAGACCCGCGCCGAGATCGCGCGGCTGCACCAGCGGCTGGGCACGACCACCGTCTACGTTACCCACGACCAGGTCGAGGCCATGACCATGGGCGACCGCATCGCGGTCATGAAGGACGGCCTCCTGCATCAGGTCGGCACGCCGCAGGAGCTGTACGACCACCCGACCAACGTCTTCGTGGCCGGATTCATCGGCTCGCCGGCCATGAACTTCGCGACCGTCAAGGCCACCGAGGGCGAGGACCTGATGCTGGGCAGCGCCAAGCTGAACCTGTCCGGTGCCGCGGCGAAGGCCGCTGCCGACCGCCCCAAGGGGGCCGACCTGCTCATCGGCTTCCGGCCCGAGCACCTAGACATCGCCGACGGCCAGGCGGACACCGTCTCCATTCCGGCCCGCGTCGACGTGGTCGAGTACCTCGGCAACGAGGAGCTGATCCACGCCCAGGCCGAGGGGACCGAGATCGTGGCGCTGATCCCGTCGGATCGGCGCGTCAAGCCGGGCGACCAGGTCAACCTCGGCGTGCCGCTCGAGAAGCTGCACATGTTCGATCCCGAGAGCGAGCAGTCGCTGGTGGCGTAGCCAACGCGTCCCTCGACCGCCCAAATGGAGGTGGCGACCACAATTCACCGATGGCGACGCGGCTGCGCCGCCGACAGCACCAGCCCAGGCGCACCCGCCGCGGCGGGCGCCGATAAACCGAAAGAGGAGCGTGTATGACCCGCAGGTTCAGATTCCTGGTGCCGATGGCGATGGCTGCCCTCGTGCTCGCCGCCTGTGACGACGGCGGAGCCGGCAGCCCCGGCGCCAGCGGCGCCGTGACCGGCGCGTGCGACCCCGGCGCGGCCACCAACGGCACCGTCAGTGTCCTGGCCGTGTGGGCCACCGGCGACGCCGAGTTCGAGAGCTTCCAGGCCATGGTCGAGCCGTTCTGCCAGGACACCGGCATCGGCATCGAGTACGAGGGGACGCGAGACGCCAACCAGATCCTGAGCACCCGCGTGCAGGGCGGCAACCCGCCCGACGTCGCGGGCCTTCCCGGACCAGGCGCCATGGCCCAGTTCGCCAGGGAGGACGCGCTCGTCGCGCTGGACGATGTCCTCGACCTCGAGACCATGGCCGAGGAGTATGGCGAGAACTGGATCGATCTGGCCTCTGTTGACGAGTCCGTCTACGGCATCTTCATCAAGGCCAGCGTGAAGGGTCCCATCTGGTACAGCCCCAGCGCCTTCGAGGACGCCGGCTACACCGTACCCGAGACGTGGGCGGACCTGGAGGCACTGGTCGAGCAGGTCGTGGCGGACGGCAACACCCCGTGGTGCATCGGCCTCGGCGCCGAGGCGGCCACCGGCTGGCCGGCGACCGACTGGATCGAGGACATCCTGCTCCGCCAGGCCGGTCCCGACGTCTACCGCCAGTGGTACACGGGGGAGCTTCCGTGGACCGATCCGGCCGTGCAGACCGCCTTCGAGACCTACGGCCGGTGGGCCACCGACCCGCAGTACGTGAAGGGTGGCCCCGACGGCGCCATCAGCACGATCTTCCAGAACGGTGGTGACGGCATCTTCGATGGCAGCTGCTACCTGCACCACCAGGCGAGCTTCATCACCGGCCTCGGCGCCTTCGCCGACAAGGAGGCGGGCACCGATTACGACTTCTTCATGTTCCCCGAGATCAACCACAACGCCGTGATCGCCGCCGGCGACCTGTTCGGCATGTTCAACGACACCGAACAGGCTCGGCAGCTGCTGCAGTACCTGACCACGGCCGAGGCCCAGGAGATCTGGGTCGCGCGGGGTGGCGCCCTGTCGCCGAACCGAAACGTCGATCTGGAGTCGTACCCGGACGACATCTCGCGCAAGTCGGCCGAGGCGCTGGTCAACGCCGAGATCGTCGAGTTCGACGCCTCCGACCTGATGCCCGCCGAGATGATCGAGGGCCAGGGCGGCTTCTACGAGACGGTCCTCAACTACATGAGGAACCCTGACCAGCTTCCGCAGCTTCTGGAGGAAGCGGACGCCACTCGGGAGAGTGCATTCGGCTCCTGAACCCATGGTGGCCGGCGTCCCGCCAGGGACGCCGGCCACCCTTTCGTGAGCTCGTAGCGAGGGTGGCATGGAGAATCGGTGGCTCATGGCGGCGATCGTCCTGGTGGGCGTCCCGCTCGTCATCGTCGGCTACATCGTCCTCACCGAACGGGTGTTGCGCCTGCTCCCCCCGAGCCGGCGCGACGGCATCCGTCCGTGGCTCTGGCTGGCCCCCGCCCTGGCCTTCGTCGGCATCTTCCTGATCTATCCCACGATCCGAACGGTGATCCTCAGCTTCATGGACGCCCGGTCGGAGAGCTTCATCGGCCTCGGCAACTACGCCGAGTTCTTCGGCAACGACCGCAACTGGACGGTCCTGGTCAACAACCTGCTGTGGATCGTCTTCTTCACCCTGCTAACGGTGGTCTTTGGGCTGCTGATCGCGGTGCTGACCGACCGCGTGCGCTACGAGAGCGTCGCCAAGGCGATCATCTTCCTGCCGATGGCCATCAGCTTCGTGGCCGCCGGCATCATCTGGCGCTTCATGTACGACTTCTCGCCGGAGACCGGCACGCTGAACGCGGCCGTCGGCGTCCTCGGCATCGAGCCTCAGACCTGGCTCTTCGACTGGCCTCGGAACAACTTCATGATCATCATCGCGGCCGCGTGGATCTGGACCGGCTTCTGCATGGTGATCCTGTCCGCCGGCCTGAAGGGAATCTCCACCGAGCTGCTCGAGGCGGGCCGCATGGACGGCGCCAACGAGTTCCAGATCTTCTTCCGAATCATCATGCCGCTGATGGCGCCGACGATCGCCGTGGTGACGACGACCATGATCATCTTCGCGCTGAAGGTGTTCGACCTGGTCTACGTCATGACCGGCGGCCGGTTCGACACCGACGTGCTCGCCAACCGCATGTACTCCGAGGCGTTCATCGGTCGTGACTTCGGCATGTCCGCCGCCGTGGCCGTGATCCTCCTGACCCTGATCGTCCCCATCATGGCCTTCAACATCCGCCGCTTCCGCCAGCAGGAGGCCATCCGATGACCGCCCCCGGACCCGTCGTCACCCAGGACTACGCGGCAAGCGAACTCGAGGCGCAACCGCGACCCCAGGGGGTTGCCCAGGGCAATGCCTTCACCCGCTTCATCGGCCGAACGCCGGTGCACATCGCGATCATCGCGCTCTGCCTGATCTGGCTGATTCCGACGGTCGCTCTCCTCGTCAGCTCGTTCCGCGAGTCCCAGGCCGTCGCCGGCAGCGGGTGGTGGACAGCGCTGACGCCGCCCTTCGAGTTCACGCTGAGCAACTACGACCGCGTGCTCGACACGAACAACCTGGGCCAGAGCTTCGTCAACAGCCTCTTCGTCTCGATTCCGGCGACGATCATTCCCATTCTCGTGGCCGCCTTCGCGGCCTACGCGTTCGCGTGGATGGAGTTCCCCGGCCGGGGCCTGCTGTTCATGCTGATCGTGGGGCTGCTGGTCATCCCCCTGCAGTCGGCGCTGATCCCGGTCCTGCAGCTTTTCGTCTCGGTCCGCATCGGTGACCAGACCCTGAACGGGACGTTCCTGGCGATCTGGCTGGCGCACACCGGCTTCGGACTGCCGTTCGCCATCTACCTGCTGCGGAACTTCTTCGGCGCGTTACCCAGGGAGATGTTCGAGTCCGCGTACATCGACGGCGCCAGTCCGGTGACCGCCTTCTTCCGGCTGGCACTGCCGACATCGGTTCCTGCGCTGGCCGCGCTGGCGATCTTCCAGTTCATGTGGGTCTGGAACGACCTGCTCATCGCGCTGGTCTATCTCGGCGGCCAGCAGTCGATCGCGCCCCTGACGGTGACCATCGCCAACCTGGTCGGCTCGCTGGGCCAGAACCAGCAACTCCTCACCGCCGCCGCCTTCATCAGCATGGCGCTGCCGCTGATCGTGTTCTTCACGCTGCAGCGCTACTTCGTGCGGGGCATCCTGGGCGGGTCGGTCAAGGGCTGACCCATCGGGCCGCCGGCGCGCTGGCCCGCAACCTGCAGCCTCCCGACGGCGGGCCGCACCACCGCACCGGCCCGGGAGGTGATTTTCCATGACCGATCGAGACCGTACCCAGCCAAGCGAGCACGAGGAGCGCGTCACCGAAGAGCTCGAAGAGCGAACCGGCGAGCCCGT
>JAPSGM010000385.1 GCA_031177555.1 Chloroflexota bacterium | reverse complement strand
TGAATCTCGGGGCGCGCGTCCGCCAGCCCCCTAGAGAGGATCACCGCCTCCTCGGCGTCGGCCAGCGCCTCCTCGTGGCGCTCAAGGTGATCCAGTATGACGCTTAGGACCGTTAACTGTGTGAGCGGACGTGTCAAGAGGCTTTCTTGAACGCGCGCGGGTCGCGGGTGGGGCGCGTCGCTCGGTGACAGGTGGGGATGGGTTGTCGGCTAGGAGGTGTCGTGCCCGACGGCCCGGGGGCGCTCAGCGTTAACTCGGTGCTCGGCGACAGTCTGGTGCCGCCGGCGACAACAGTCTTGATTGGATGACCCCCGTGGGTTGGGAGCGCGGTCGGCTCAGTGTTAGAAGGCGCCCAGCGCACAGCGCAGGGATGCACGGGCCTTGCAGGAGCTGACAACCGCGAGATCCTGATGTTGCTGGTGAACGTTCCCGGCCGTCGTCCGCCGGGGGGCCGTTCACACGGTGGCGTACACCTCCTCGGGATCGACGCTGCGCAGCGTGTGGTAGCAGCGGCGGGCTAGCTTGCGGGCTACCGCGAGCGCGGCCAGCTTGCCGTCGTGTCGCTGCTTGACCGAGCGGTAGTAGGCGTAGTCGGGCGCGGCTGGGCGAGCCGAGCACTTGGCCGCTTCGTAGAGCGCCCACCGCAGGATCCCCGGTCCCTGGTGGGACAGGTAGCCGCTGGCCCGGTGGGCGTCGGAGGAGTCCACGGTCACGTCGATCCCGGCGTGGCGGACGACCTGCATCGACCGGGAGAACCGACGGCAGTCGCCGAGCTCGGACCAGATCGCGACCGCGGTGAGCCCCCCGACGCCGAAGTGCTCGCGTACCAGCTCCCGGCACGCCGGCTGGTGGGTGCCGAACCGGGCCAGCTCCGCCCGCAGCGGCAACGCTTCGGCGTTGGTGGCGTCGATCATGGCGTAGCCGGTACGGATCCGCTGTCGCGCCGCGTCGCTCATCGGCAGGGCGGGGTCGCACAACCGGGCCCTGGTCGCCGGCGTGGCGATCTCGCCGTCGGGAACCGGCAGCCCGTGCTGGAACAGCTCGGCGTGGATGCGCTGGGTCCACTGGGTGCGCTGGTCAACCAGCGACTTGTACAGCCGGACCCGTTCGCGCCACTCGAGCACGCACTCGGGCGGGATCCACGACTCGGGCAGGTCGCCGTCGGCCAGCAGTGTGCGCAGCAAACGGGCGTCGCTGCGGTCGGTCTTGGCCCGCCGTTTACGACCCCGGGCGGCCTGGGTGTCCGCGGGCTCGGCAAGGTGCGCCTCGAACCCCGCGGCGGTGATCTCCTCGACCACATACCGCCAGCCGGTGCAACCCTCCACCGCCAAGGCCACCGACCTGCCGTTGGCGCGAGGAGCCACCTCGGACTCCAACCAGTGGCGGAACCGAGCCCGGGTCGGCTGGCCGACGCGACCCCGCCACACCTCACCGGTCTCGGTCGACACCACGTCAAAGGTGATCTGGCCTCGATGCAGATCGAGCCCACCTACCATGCTCACCACGGACCTCCTCGTTGCGATCGGGATGACCTGACACACCCAATCGTTGCCGAGGAGGTCCCTCCTGCGACCATCGAGATCGCCCTCACACATGGATTGTTAGCGACGCGGGCCGCAAGCGGCGGTCCCGCTTCCGGGCGCGATCATGGGTTATGGCCGCCATCCGCACCCAAATAGTCTCCGATTGCGCCGAGCCGCACACCCTGGCGGCCTTCTGGGCCGACGCCCTCC
>JAPSGM010000384.1 GCA_031177555.1 Chloroflexota bacterium | reverse complement strand
GGCTTCGGGTGGCTCGGCCGGGCGATCGCCACGGCCTGGCGCTCGCCGCCCGAGAGCGTGCCCACCGGCTGATCGGGGTCGCGTACGTCGATACCCATCTTCCTCATCTCGTCCCGCATGGTCCGCTTGGCCGCCTCGACATTGATCCGGCGCAGCGGCCCGGCGCCGACGGTGGGCTCCGAGCCGAGGAAGAAGTTGCGCCAGATCGACATGAGCGGGACGGTCGCCAGGTCCTGGAACACCGTGGCGATGCCCCGCTCCTTCGCGGCGCGCGGGGAGCCAAAGCTGACCCGGTCGCCGTTCATGCGGATCTCGCCCTCGTCCTCGCGGTGGACGCCGGAGAGGATCTTGATGAACGTGGACTTGCCGGCCCCGTTGTCGCCCAGGACGCAGGTGACCTGACCCGCCTCCACCGTGGTCGAGACGTCCTTCAGCGCGATCACGTTGCCGAAGTACTTCGAGACGTTCTCGACCTCGAGTAGCGGCGCACCGCCGTTCGTGCTCATTTCCGGGCTCCTTCCGCGCTCCGACGTACGAAGTTGTTGATGAGGACGGCCATCAGCAGGATCACGCCGAGGAACAGGAGGCGCCAGTCGGTGTCCCAGCCGGAGAAGGAGATCCCGATGAACGCCATCCCGATGATCAGCGCGCCCACCGCGGCGCCGATCGCCGATCCGAAGCCGCCGGTGAGCAGGCAGCCGCCGACGACCGCGGCGATGATGTACTGGAACTCCTCGCCCACACCCTGGCTGGCCTGGGTGGAACCGAGGCGCAGCGCGATCATGATCCCCGTCAGGGCGGCGGCCAGCGCCGTAGTCATGAACAGCCCGATCTTCACGCGCGCCACCGGCACGCCTACGTTGCGCGCGGCCACCGGGTCGCCGCCCACGCCGAAGATCCAGTTGCCCACCCTCGTGCGCGCGAGCACCCAGGTGGCCAGGATCGTGAAGCCGACCCACCAGAGCACCGAGAGGCGGAAGCCGTAGGTTGAAAACGAGTCGCCGAAGATGCTCTTGGCGCTCTCGAAGCCGTCCACCGTAGAGAGGCCGGACACTCGAACGGTGCCGGTGATCTCCTTGGTCACGGCCAGATTGACGCCCTGGAGCACGAAGAAGGTGGCAAGCGTGACGATGAAGCTGGGCAGCTTCGTCCGCACGACCATGTAGCCGTTGATGAATCCCACGCCGGCGGCGGCGACCAGCGTGAGCATGATCGCCAGCCACATGTTCATGCCGACCTCGGTGGCCATCACGCCCATGAACAGGCCCGCGGTGCCCGTCATAACGCCCGCGGAGAGGTCGAACTCGCCGCCGATCATGAGCAGCGCCACGGCCACAGCCGGGATCCCGATGGTGGATGCCACGTCGGTCCAGTTGGCGGCCCCGTCGAGCGTGCCGAACTCGTCCGTGGTCAGGGCGAAGAAGAGCCCGATCATGGCCGCGGCCAGGAGCGCGCCCAGCTCCGGCCTGCGGAGCAGCTTCGTCAGCAGGCTCACCTCGGCCATGCGCTCGTCGATCACGGCCGCCGGCGGCTCCACCGCCGTTGCCTGGTTACTCATCCAATCCTCCTCCTCCTCGTGCCGGGGGCGGGGCCGGGGCCGCAGGCCCCCGCCCCGCTACCTCAGCGGGTGCCCTCCTCCGCCAGCTGCTCGACGGTATCCGCGTTTGACTCGTCGACGAAGCCGGGGCCGGTGAGCACCGGGAGCCCGCCGCCGACCGTGTTGGCGTTCTCGTTG
>JAPSGM010000186.1 GCA_031177555.1 Chloroflexota bacterium | reverse complement strand
CGACCCTCCTCCTCGAGCCGACCCCCGCCCCCACGCCCAAGCCACCGCCGCCCGTGAAGCCACCCCCCGCCGACGGCGACACCGTCACCGGAAAGGCATCGTGGTACTGCCACACCGCGGGAACGTGCCCCGCGGGATGGGGTCCCGACGACGCCTTCGTGGCGCTCCCCGGCGCCCTGGGCGGAGCCGGCGGCCGCGGAATCGTCGGCTACGTCACCGTCTGCGCGGACCACTGCGTCCGGCTCCCCGTGGTCGACTACTGCTCCTGCTACTGGGGCACCGCCCAGCAGCGCGTCGCCGACCTGTCGGTGAAAGCCTGGGAGGCCGTCTCCGACACGCCGACCTCCGCGGGCGTGATTCGGGTCACCCTCCATCTCGAGGACTGATCGTCTTCCTGACCGCGACCGGCGAGAAGCGCCACGACCTCGGATCGAGCTCTACCGCGGCACGCCCCGCGCGGAATGGGAGCGACGCGCCCACGGAATGATGACGGTGAAGCCTCTCCACCTCGACTGAGCGCAGCCGCGGCACGCGAGTTGCTTGCAGACGGGGCATGCCGTTCCTCCCCTTCGTCCTGCTGCTGGCCTGGCAGGCGATCGGCAAGTCGGCTTCCTTCGCGCTGGGGTGGGCCACCGCCATCTACTTCGGCCAGGTCCCCGGCAAGCAGGGCCGCGTCCTGGCGGTGATCAGCCTGGCCTCGGCCGCCTGGGTCATCGTGGTCGTCGGCTTCGCCCTGCCGCTGCTGGCTGGCGCCGGGCTGGAGGCGGCGGGCGCCATCGAGCGGAACTTCCAGGTCACGCCCCTGGTGGTCTTGGGCCTGTGGGCGGCGATCGTGCTCACCCCACCCGCCATCGCCGGCGTCGCGGTCCTGCTCGAGTTCCACGAGAAGCGCACCCTCGGCCGGTGGCTGCGGATGATCCCGGCCAGCTACCCGGCCACCGGCTCGCTCGGCGCCGGCGTGCTGCAGATGGTCGCCATCACCCCCTTCCTCGTCGCCCAGCGGCTGATCAGGAAGCAGTCGCTGCTGCAGACCGCGCTGTCCATGCGCGAGCACACCGATGACGATGACCTCGCCCAGGTTGTGGCCGGGGCGCTGCGCAGCCTGGGCATCGAGCGGGTCGAGGTGGAGCAGGCGCGGGGGCCCATCACCTGGCCGATGCTGACCCTCGGCTTCGCCGCGCACCACCTCATCGGTGCCGTGGTGCGCGGGTCGCCCGTCAGGCTGCGGGCCGACGGGCTGCAGCTGTTCGCCTACGCCACGAACGTGGCGGTGCTCGGCCCGTCCGGCAAGGCGCACCGCGCACGTGCCGCGCTGGAGCGCGAGCTGCCGTTCGACCGGGCATGGATCACGTGGAGCGAGGATGCGCGGGACCTGGAGGACGCGATCGTCCAGGCCTACCGCGATGCCGCCGACGACCCGGCCGCGTTGCACCGCAGGCTGGACGAGGTCCAGGAGCGGGTCGACTCCGAGTCGCTGAACGTCGAGGAGTGGAACTTGCTCTACCGGCTGCGGCTGCAGGCCGAGCACGAGGTCGCCGAGCGGCAGGCCAAGCGGCAGCCGGCCGGTGACGGCGCCGCGCCGCCGACCCGGACGAGGCCTCGCCGGAAGGCGAGCGCGCCGCCGCGGGCTCGTCCCGCCGCGGCTAGTTCACGAAGGTCAGGACGGCGAACCCGGCAACCATGATGAAGGCGATCACCACGATCAGCAGCCGCGCGGCCCAGTTGGTGCGCCGCGCGGGGTAGGGCTGGTACGGCCGGCCGCGGCGCGCCGAGCGCCGGCTCATCGGCCCCACTCCCGCCGCAGGAGGAAGGGCGTCGTCAGCGCGTCGCGATTGGAGACGCTGCGGAGCTGCTTGCGCACGCGCTTCAGCAGCTTGCCGTGGTAGGTGCCGTCGCCGTACGGCTCGTGCAGGCGGGCGACGTCCCAATCGTGCGTCCCAGTGACGCTGGACTCGGGGAGGTATCGGTCCAAAACGGCCTTCGCCTCGTCGATCGCCACGAAGCGCCGCGCGCGCGTCCCGTTGTCGAGCAGAGTGAGCAGGTCGGCGAAGCTCACGTCAATGTCGGCCACCAGCGTCGAGAGGCGCTCCATGGTGCCGGGCATGCGCTCCGGCTTGAACAGGCCGCCGAGCAGCGCCTTGCGCTCCTCGTCGCCAAGGTCGGCGAGACCCTCGCGCAGGTTCGAGATGCCGGCCGCGGCGTCGGCGACCGGGACCTCGTAATCGTAGAGGTGGACCATCATCGGTCCACCCACTCTAGCCGATGTCGGCGCACCTCCTGCCGAGGGTCAACTGCGCTGTCAGCCAGCCCGCGGCTGACTGGACCGCGGAGCCGATGCCTGCGTAGGCTCATCCGCCATCTCAGCCAGCCTGCGGCTGAGCGGACCTCGGAACCGATGCCTGCGTGGGCTCATCCGCCATCTCAGCCAGCCTGCGGCTGAGCGGACCCGAAGGCCGTCTCGCACGAACCGACGGGGTACCGGTGAAGTCCTGGCCACGGCGTTGATCGGGCGCCGCCAAGTGTCGGTCTACAATTCAGCCGCACCCACCACCGGAGGTCCACCGCACGTGCTGCTCGACGGCAAGAAGCTGCTGATCACCGGCGTCCTGACCGACGACTCCATGGCGTTCGCCGCCGCCAGGGTCGCGCAGGAGGCCGGGGCGGAAATCCTGCTGACGAGCGTGGGGCGCGCCATGAGCCTGACCCAGAGGGTGGCGAAAAAGCTGGACCCGGTGCCCGAGGTCCTGGACATGGACGTCAACGACGACGAGCAGATCGCCGCCGTGGCCGCGGATGTCACCAGGCGGTGGGGCCGCGCGGACGGCGTGCTGCACTCCATCGGCTTCATGCCGCAGACGGGGCTGGGCGGCAACTTCCTGCAGACCTCCTGGGAGGACGTGGCGACCGGCTTTCGCACGTCGGCCTTCTCGCTGAAGGCGCTGAGCGTGGGCATGCTGGAGCCGATGAAGGCGGCCGGCAGCGCCAGCGTGGTGAGCCTCACCTTCGACGGCCGCTTCGCCTGGCCGATCTACGACTGGATGGGCGTGGCCAAGGCCGGCCTGGAGGCGACCACCCGATACCTCGCCCGCGACCTGGGCCCGCACGGCATCCGCGTCAACACCATCTCGGCCGGACCGATCCGGACCATGGCCGGCAAGAACATCCCCGGCTTCGACGACATTGCCGGCGGGTGGCTGCGCCGGGCGCCACTGCACTGGTCCATGACCGATGCCACGCCGGTGGGCCGGATGGTCGCCTTCCTGATGTCCGACTGGTCGGACATGACCACCGGAGAGATGATCCACGTCGACGGTGGCTACCACGCCATGGGCACCGAGATCGCCTGGGAGGCGCGCGGGGAGTGACTGCCAGGACCGTCGCCGAGCACTTCGACGCCTGGGCGGCGCGCTACGACGCCGAGATCCACGACCAGGTCCCCCGCTACGACGAGATCCACGACACCGTGGTGCAGCTGCTCTCCCTGCGGCCGCCGCACCGGGTGCTGGACCTGGGGACCGGCACCGGCATGACCGCGCTGCGCATCCTCGAGGCGCTTCCCGAGGCGAAGGTCGTGGGCCTGGACGTGTCGCACGAGATGCTCGACCGAGCGCGCCAGCGGCTCCGCGCCCACCGGCGCCGCGTCCAGCTGCGCACCGCGAACATCGCCGCGCCCGACCTGGACGGGCTGTACGACGCTATCGTCAGCGTGCTGGCCATCCACCACCTGTGGGCCGATGAGAAGCGGCACTTGTTCTCGCGCCTGTGGGATCACCTCTCCCCCGGCGGCATCCTGGTGGTGGCCGATGCCTTCCAGCACGCATCGAGCCGGCTGCTGGAGCTGTACGACTACCCGCGGCCCGAGGACCCGCACGAGGCCGAGCACGACCACCTGGACACGGCCTACGATCACCTCGCCTGGTTGATCGCCGCCGGCTTCGCGTCGGTGGACGTGGCCTGGAAGTACGAGGACGTCGGGGTCCTGGTGGCCTGGAAGGCGGACCGCCGCTAGCCGGAATCCGTTCCCCGCGTTCCGCCAGCCACTGGCGGTATCACACGACCGGCGGTGAACGCCGTCGAATCAGCCAGCGGCTGGCAAGGACTCCGGCGAATCGGCCTGTTTGACGTCCTGAAGCCCAGAATCCTCCGAGCTACCGCCAGCCACTGCCCGAGCCGGAAGGAAGCCGGATTCGTGGCGCAGGAGCCATTCCTTGCGCCAGCGTCCGCCGCCGTAGCTCCCGACCTCGCCGGACTTGCGCACCACGCGGTGGCACGGGACCAGGACCGCCATCCGGTTGGCGCCGTTGGCCGTCCCGGCGGCGCGCTGGGCTCCGGGGCGGCCGGCGCGGGCGGCAAGCTTCTGGTAGGTGATCGTCTCGCC
>JAPSGM010000044.1 GCA_031177555.1 Chloroflexota bacterium | reverse complement strand
CAGCCGGTGGGCGGCGTCCAGGATCGGCTGGCGGCTGCGGAAGTTGTCGTTGAGCACGACGCGGGCGCTGCGGGGAAACGCGGCCCGGAAGCCGAGGATGTTCGAAAGCGCGGCGCCGCGGAAGCGATAGATGCTCTGGTCGTCGTCGCCAACCACGGTGATGTTGGCGCGCGGCGATCCGGTCAGCAGCTTGACCAGCTGGAACTGGGCGTGGTTCGTGTCCTGGAACTCGTCGACCAAGACGTAGCGGAACCGAGCCCGCTCCTGCGCCAGGATCGCCGGATGGTCGCGCAGCAGGCGCAGCGCCAGGCTGACCTGGTCACCGAAGTCGAGCCGGTCCGTGGCGCGCATCAGCGCCTCGTAGGCCTCGTACAGCGCCGCCAGCTCGCGCTGGCGGGCCGCCTCCTCCGCCAGGGCGTCGTCGTCCGGTGTGGCAGCGGCCCGGGCGGAGAGGGCATCGGACGCTGCCCGGTAGTCCGCCGGCGTGACGTCCTCGTCCCGGGTCCGGCTGATCAGCGTGACCAGGGCATGCAGGAAGCGGGTCGGGTCACCCAGCGGGCGGAATCTGTCCAGTGGAAGCTCGAACAGGTGCTCGCGCAGGAAGATCACCTGCTCGGCCCGCGACAGGACGGTCGAGCGGTCCGAGAGCCCGGCGTCCAGGGCGTGGTCGCGCAGCAGGCGATCGCCGAACGCGTGGAAGGTGCTGATCACCGTGTCGGTGTAGCCGTAGGGCACCAGCCGGTCGACGCGCTCGGTCATCTCGAGCGCGGCCCGATCGGTGAAGGTCAGCGCCAGGATCTCGGACGGCTTGGCACGCTTCTCGGCGATGAGCCAGGCGATGCGGCGGGTGATGACCGTCGTCTTGCCGGTGCCGGCGCCCGCCACGATGAGGAGCGGCCCCTCGCCGTGGGTCACCGCCCTGCGCTGGCGTGGCGTCAGGTCAGCGAGGAGAGGCGGCTGGATGCGGAGGTGCGGCGCGCGCCGGCGGGGCGGTGGCGCCGCCAGCTCCTCGAAGATCGGGAGCTGGTCGGGTGACGGCACGACCGCTGGCACGTCGTCGATGGTAGCCCACGAGGCATTCACCGCACCGTTATCAGGCGCTTACCGGACAGGTTGGCTGTCGCGATCCCCTTGTGCCGCCGGCCGATGCCGCCTACGCTTCACGCGCCGCCGCACGTGCGCAGCGCGGGAGGGATCGAGTGTCCGAGCAGCTCGAGATCGCGGCCCATGGCGTCACCGCCATCCTGGGCTCCTGGCTCGGCCTGACCGTGGCCGTCCGAGCCCGGCGCCTCCCCGCGGCCCGGGTCTTCGGCATCCTGGCCCTGTTCCTGGTGACGTGGAGCGTGGCCATCATCATCCAGCGCTTCTCCGGCGTTCCGGCCGTGGATCGCGTCGCCAACGCGTTAGAGGACGTGGGCGCCTTCCTGGTGATCGCGGCCACGCTGCACATCGCGGTCTCGCTGGCGGCCGAGGGGCCGTGGACTCGCGCGCAGCGCGTTGCCGTGGTGACGGCCTACGCCGCGTCGGTGGCGGCCGCGGTGCCGGGGATCGTGGACCCCGCCGTGAAGCTCGCGACGACACCGCCTCACCTCGAGCTGCCGGGCATCCCGGGCGAATGGCTCGGATGGGCCTGGATCGCGGTCCGCATCGCGATCTTCGCGCTGGCCATCGGCTGGATCGTCCTGGCGCTGCGCGGCGCCGACCGTGACGTCGCGCGCCAGCGCCAGCTGCACGTGGCGCTGCTGACGGTGGGCGTCGGCGCGGCCGGGGGCGTGGCGCGCTTCACGCCGCCGCTCTCCGACACCGATCCGTGGCTGGGCGTCTCGCTGGTGACGCTGGCGGTGGTCATGGCCGCCTACGCCGTCTTCGCGCAGCGCATCTTCTTCTCGGCCGACGTGGCGGCCAAGACCTTCCGGGCCTCGGTGGCGGCCGGTCTGCTGGTCACCGGCTTCGTGGTGGTCGTGGCCGGGCTCGATCGCGCAGCGCAGGCGATCACCGGCGTCGAGCTGCCGATCGTGATGACCATGGCCCTGGTGGTGACCATCGCGCTGTTCGAGCCGGTGGCGGAGCGGGTCCGCCGCTGGATCGCCGGGACGACGGGCCGGGAGGC
Source organism: Chloroflexota bacterium (assembly GCA_031177555.1). GTDB lineage: Bacteria > Chloroflexota > Limnocylindria > QHBO01 > QHBO01 > JAPSGM01. Next base: position 8,244 of record JAPSGM010000044.1, on the reverse strand, counting down.
GGCGTATGCGCGGCTGCTGCGCGCGCTGGGCGACCCGCTGCTCGGCACCCAGGACCCGACCTCCGCCGTCGAGCCCGCCCTGGCGCGGATCTCGCGGGCGTTCCGCCTGAGCGGCGCGGCGGTGACCGATGCCGAAGGCGAGCGCATCGAGTCCCACGGCACGTTCGACGCGGGCTCGCCGCTCGTCCTGCGCCTGCCGCTGGATGCCGACGGACGTGCGCATGGCCACGTGGTCTTCGGGCCGAAGCGATCCGGCCTTCCGTACGCCGAGGACGAGGCCGAGGTGCTGCGCCTGGCGGCGACCTACCTGGCGCGCACCCTGAACCTGGCGGAGGCGCAGCACACCCAGGCCGCGGCCCTCGAAACGCTGTCGGGCCAGCGCCGCGAGCTGGCGGACACGCGCAGCGAGCTGCAGGCCGCGCTGGTCTTGTCGGTGCCCGGGCCCACGACCGGTTTCCACGTCTTCGCGCTCGGGCCGATGCGGGTCGAGCGCAGCGGCGAGCTGGTTCGACAGTGGGGCGGTGCCAAGGCCGGTACCCGCCAGGCGGAGGCGGTCTTCGCCTTCCTGCTCGACCGCGGCGAGCGCGGCGTGGCGAAGGACGAGATCATCGAGCTGGTCTGGCCGGACGTGGACCTGGATCGGGCCGACCTGGCGTTCCATCGCACCCTGGGCGGCCTGCGCAGCACCCTGGAGCCGGGGCGCCCGGGCGGCGACCGCGGCAGGGCCGTGACCTTTCATAACGACCGGTACCGCCTCGACCCGTCGCTCGTGGCGTGGAGCGACGTCCAGGCCTTCGAGGAATCGATGGCGTCGGCGAGCTCGACCAGGGCCCCCGACGAGGCGCTGCGCCACCTCGAGCGCGCTCGCTCCCTGTACCGGGGCGACTACCTGGACGACTGTCCCTTCTACGGCGACTCGGCCTACGTGGAGGAGCGCCGCGAGCTGCTGCGCGGCCGCTTCGTCGACCTTCTGCTGGCCCTGGGCGAGCGCTACGAGGCGCGCGGCGACCGGCCGGCGGCCGCGTCCTGCTTCCGCCAGGCGCGGATGGTCAACGGTGACGACCTGCCGCCGGCGGACGAGGCGCTCGGCCGCCTCGGCGTCGCGACCTGAGCCGCTGCCGCTCGGCGCGCCACTGGGCGAGGATGGCCTCCGCGTGCCGGCGCGTCGTGCGCAGCTGGTCCCGCGCGCGGGCCACAGTCAGCGGACCGCCGGCCGCGATCCGGTCGACGCGCTCGCGCACCGACTCCCAGGTCTCGCGCGGGTAGTCGATCCCCGGGGCCACCGGGACCAGTTCTCCCGTCGTCCGCAGCAGCTCGACGACCGCCTCCGGGATCCCCAGCCGCGCGGCCACGCCCTCGACCCGCGGCGGCGTGACGCCGGCCTCGCGCAGGCCCGCGAGCAGGCGCTCCACCCGCTCCCGCATGACCGGCTCCATGCCGGGCCGATGGTCCGGGAGCCGCAGGCGGCGCCCGTCGCGGACCACGCGGCCGGCGTCGGCCAGCCCGTCCAGCACCTCCATCAGCTGCGGGTCGTCGAGGGTCAGCGGCGTGGCGCCGCGGTAGCCGGCGGGACTGCCGCGCGGGAGGGCGCGGGCGGCCGCCAGGACGGCGTCGAGACGGACGTCGGGACGCATCGGTTCGCGTCGGTGCAGGCGGCGCAGCCCGTTCAACAGTCGGCGCTCGGCCAGGCGCCGCTGGACGGGATCCATCGGGCCCTGATCAGCCGCCGGCGGACCGTCCCGTCCCGGCGACGGCGATGCGGATCGCCTGCTCTTCCTCGGCGGAGAGCGCGTGCGGCGAGGCGCCACCCTCCACCGGCTTGGCGAAGAGGCGGGTGTTGGCGCGGCCGTGCAGGCTCGAGATCACGATGCCGTCCCGCTGGCCGTCGAGCAGGGCGATGGCGAAGCTCTGGTCCGACCCGGTGTCCTCGAACGGGTTGAAGCGCACCAGCCCGATGTGCTGCAGGCTGGTCAGCGTGCGGTGGTCCAGCGCGGCGTGCACCTGGTCCATCTCCACCATGCGCCGGGCGACGGCGTCGACCCGCCCGATGTGGCCGTCCAGCACCTCGCCGATCGAGCCTCCCGAGCCGTCGCCGACCAGCGAGCGGTAGTCGCGCACGGCGCGCCCGAGCCGAATGGACTGCACCACGACGAGGAGGAGGAGCAGCAGGACCAGCAGCGCCAGTGCCGCGATGACCAGCGCCAGGTTCTCGGTCAGGAGGCGGTTGAGTTCATCCATCGGCGGGCGCTCCGGGCTGAGAGGCGTCTGGGGGGCGGCCGGCCGGCACGCCCGGATGGGCTGGTATCATACCGTCCCCACGCGGCGCCCCGAGCGTTCGCGCGTGCCGAGGACTCAGCAGCGAGGAACCCCGCATGCCCCGACGCGGAGGCAAGGCAGCCAGCCGGCGCTCACGGCAGCGCCGCGGGCAGCGCGCCCAGCCGGCGCAACCCGCGCAGCGCGCCCAGCCGGCCCAGCCGGCCCAGCCGATGCCCGTGCGCGAGGACGAGCTGGCCGCGACCGACGTCGTCTCCTCGACCGATGCCTTCGAGAAGGCCGATGCCGAGCTACGCGCCTCGACTCCGCCGCCCGGCAGCCGGGCCGAGCCGTCGGGGCGGGGCGCCTCCCGTGCCCGGCCCCGGGTCCGCGACTTCTCGATGGGCAGCGGCCCCTCGCGGCTGTCAGACCGGGCCGCGGCCGAGTACCACTACGTCGTACGCGACCTGCGCAACATCGGCGTGCTGATGGTGGTGATGGCCATCCTGCTGGCCGCCTCGGCGGTCGCCGTCAACCTGCTGGGGATCGGCGCCGCCTGACTCAGCGCTCCTCGGCGAGCAGGGCTTCCAGCCGATCCCAGGTCTCCACCGCGCCGTCCGTCATGCCGGTCGCCAGGGCGGCCTCGATAGCCTCGGTCGAGCCGAAGTGGCTCACCGCGCGCATGCGGGTCCTTCCGCCGGCGTCCTCCAGGGTCATCGTCTCGGGACCGCCCTGTGGGCCGACGCCCTCGACGTCGAACAGGAACGTCCACTTGATCCGCGAGGGTGGCTGCACCTCCAGGATCTCGCCGTAGAAGGTGTAGTCGTTGCCGTCCCTGTCGCGACTCACGTAACGCCAGCGTCCGCCGGGCCGCAGGTCCCATTCTTCGACCGTGGTGCTGCTGCCCTTGCGGCCCCACCAGCGCGAGATGAGGTCGGGCTCGGTCAGCGCGCGCCAGACCAGCTCGCGCGGCGCCTCGAAGGTGCGCTCGTAAACGAGGTCGGTTCCCTGCTGGTATATCGCCGTGCTGGGGGTGCTACCGCGATCGATGCGGGCCGCGGTCGGGGTCGCGCGTTCCATCGTCCTGTTCCTGCCTTTCCTGCAGCTCCTTGAGGTAGGCGTCCAGCCGCTCGAAGCTCTCGTCCCAATGGCGGCGGTACTGACCCACCCACTCGGCAACGTCACGCAGCGGGCCGGCGCGAAGCCGCCGGGGGCGCCACTGGGCCCGGCGGCCACGCTCGATCAGGCCCGCCTGCTCCAGCACCCGCAGGTGCTTCGAGATCGCCGGCTGGGTCATGTCGAACGGCGAGGCCAGCTCCTTCACCGATGCCTCTCCCTCCGCCAGCCGGGCGAGAATCGCCCGACGGGTGGGATCGGCCAGCGCGGCGAAGGTGGTGCTCAGCGCGTCAGCGTCCTGCTGCATGCCATTACCTGGCAGTTATATAACCTGTCGGTACTGTAGCATCGGTGTCAAGGGCGAGGGCGAGGGCGAGGGGCGAGTGCGGCTTGGAACGCTTTCAGCTGAGCTGCTCGGCCAGCGCGACAATGATGCCCTCGGGGCCGCGGACATAGCAGAGCAGGTACTTGTCCTCGTACTGCACCACCTCGCCGACGAGCTCGGCGCCGTGGGCCTGCAGGCGGGCGAGGAGGGCCTCGATGTCGGTGACGGCGAACATGACGCGACGGTAGCCCAGGGTGTTCACCGGTGCGTTCGGATCAGCGTTGCGAGCCGACGGCGTGTGGAACTTGTCCAACTCGATCCGGCCATGCCCGTCCGGGGTCCGCAGCATGGCGATGTCGCTTCGGACACCGTCGAGCCCGACGAGACGGTCTACCGATGGTCCCTCGACCGTTGCCTGTCCCTCCAACTCCATGCCCAGTTGGACGAAGAACTCCTTGGCGGCCTCGAGGTCGTCGACCACGATGAGGACGTTGTCCATTCGCTGGATCGTCATGTGGTCGAGCGTACCCTGATCGCGCCTCGCCGATGAGCTTCCGTCCGAACGGTGGTCTAACCATCAACGATCACTCGCTGGGAGCGATGACCATGAAGCTGACCGCAACGATGATGCTCACCGTGGATGGCGTGTACCAGGGTCCCGGAGGGCCCGACGAGGACCGGCGCGGCGGGTTCGACCGGGGCGGTTGGGTCGCGCCGCACTTCGACGAGGAGACCGGGCGCTTCGTGACCGCGGTGTTCGAGCGCGCGGATGCGCTGCTTGTCGGGCGCCGGACCTGGGAGATCTTCGAGGGGTACTGGCCGCACCATGACGAGGGCGACCCGGTCTCCCACGGCATCAACGTCCTGCCCAAGTACGTGCCGTCGACCATGCTCACCGATCCGGACTGGAACACCCACGTCATCGATGGCGACGTCGAGGCGGCGGTGCGCGACCTGAAGGCGAAGCCCGGGCGCGAGCTCCAGGTCCATGGCAGCGGCGACCTGCTCCGGTGGCTGCTGGAGCGCGACCTCGTAGACGAGCTCAACCTGCAGGTCTACCCCGTCGTGGTGGGCGACGGGCTCAGGCTTTTCCCGGAGCGCGGCCAGACGCACGACCTGACGCTGGTCGAGTCGCGGTCGACGCCGTCCGGCGTGACGATCCAGACCTACCGACCGGCCGGCCGCGCGACCTTCGGGACCGCCGGCTGACGACAGCAACGGAGCTATTCGCGTCGCCCCTTGTCACCACCGCGGTGCTGGCCACGCCTGGCCTCGAGCCGCTGCCGGCGCAGGCGCTGCAGCCGCTCCCCCATCTGGATCTCCAGGCCCTGGTCGGACGGCTCGTAGAAGACGCGGCCGGCGAGCTCGTCGGGCAGGTACTGCTGGTCCACGTCGGCGTCGGCGTGGTCGTGCGGGTACAGGTAGCCGCGGCCGTACCCGTGCTCGCGCGCCAGGCGCCGATGCGCGCTCGGCCGCAGGTGGAGCGGCACCGGCAGCCGGCCCTTCTCCTCGACCTCGGCCAGCGCGGCGAAGTAGGCCGATCCGGCGCGGTTGGACTTCGGGGCCGATGCCACGTAGGCCGCCGCCTGGGCCAGCGCGTACTGCGCCTCCGGCAGGCCGATCATCTCCACCGCCTGCATGGCCGCCACCGCCACCTGCAGGGCGCGCGGGTCGGCGTTGCCGACGTCCTCGCTGGCGGCGATCACGATCCGCCGCGCGATGAAGGTCGGGTCCTCGCCGGCGGACACCATGCTGGCGCACCAGTACAGCGCCGCGTCCGGGTCGTTGCCGCGCATGCTCTTGATGAAGGCCGATGCCGCCTCGTAGTGCTGGTCGCCCACCCGGTCGTAGGCGAGCAACCGCTCCTGGGCGGCCTCCGCGATCGGCTCCGCGCCGATCACCGCGCCGTCCTCCGCCACCGATGCCGCCGCCTCCAGGATGTTGAGCGCCTGCCGCGCATCGCCGCCGGAGAGGTCGAGCAGGGCCGCCAGGCCCTCATCGGCCAGGGAGATGCGGCCGGCCAGGCCACGCTCGTCGGCGAGCGACCGCTCCACGATGCTGCGCAGGTCCTCGGCCGACAGCGGCTCCAGCCGGTACACCCGCAGGCGCGACAGGAGCGGCGAGTTGATCTCGTAGTACGGGTTCTCCGTGGTCGCGCCGATGAGCGAGATGGTGCCGTCCTCGACATGCGGCAGCAGGGCGTCCTGCTGCGCCTTGTTGAACCGATGCAGCTCGTCGATGAATGCCACGGTGCGGCCGCCCGCCTCGCGCAGCGCGTGGGCATCGGCCACCAGCTGGCGCACGTCGGCCACGCCGCTGGTCACCGCCGACAGCTGCCGCCAGCTGCCCTCGGAGCGCTCCGCCAGGAGGCGGGCCAGGGTCGTCTTGCCGGAGCCGGGCGGGCCCCACAGCACCATGCTGGGCAGGTAGCCCGGCCGCACCACCCGGCTCAGTGCGCCATCGGGCCCGACCAGGTGCGCCTGGCCCACGAACTCGTCCAGGCTCCGTGGCCGCATCCGAGCCGCCAGGGGCGCGTCGGCCGGCGGCCGCGCGACGAACAGCGGCTCGGTCAGCTCGCGCGGCTTACGGGCCTGGCGCGGCATCGGTCCGATCCATCGGCCGATTATGATGCCCACCATGCACCAGAACCTGCGCATCCCCGGCCCGACCCCCATCCCCGACGAGGTCCGCGAGGCGCAGTCGGCACCGATGATCGACCACCGCGGGACCGAGTTCGGCGAGATGCTGCGCGAGATCGGCAGCGGCATCTGCGAGCTGATCGGGACGGCCCACGAGGTGCTGCTCCTCACCGGCTCCGGCACGGGCGCCATGGAGGCGGCCATCGTCAACACGCTGTCGGCGGGCGATCGGGTGCTGTCGGTCAGCATCGGCTCCTTCGGGGACCGCTTCGCGCGGATCGCGGAGGCGTACGGGGCTGCCGTCGACCGCCTGGAGGTCGAGTGGGGCTTGGCCGCGGACCCCGCCGAGCTGGCACACATGCTGGCAGCGCGGGACCCGTATCGCGCCGTGCTGCTGACCCATAACGAGACCTCGACCGGCGTCGCGAACCCGCTGCGCGAGCTGGTGGCCGTGGTGCGTGCCGCGCCGGGCGATCCGCTGGTGCTGGTGGACGGTATCAGCGGCCTGGGGGCGATGCCCTTCGAGACCGACGCGTGGGGCATCGACCTGGTCGTCAGCGCCAGCCAGAAGGCCTGGATGGCCTCGCCCGGGATCGCCATCGCGGCGGTCGGCGAGCGGGCGCGGACGGCGGAGGCCACGGCCCGTATGCCGCGCTACTACTGGGGCTTCGTCGAGGCGCGGCGCTGGGCGGAGAAGGGCCAGACGCCGTGGACCCCCGCCATCTCGGTGCTGTACGGGCTGCGCGTCGGGGTGCGCCGGCTGCGGGCGGAGGGTCGCGAGGCCACCTGGGCACGCCACCAGGCGGTTGCGGCCGGTGCCCAGGCCGGGCTGGAGGCGTTGGGCCTGCGGCTTGTGGCGCCCGCCGGTCACCGCTCGCCCACGGTCACCGCCGCGTGGCTGCCGGACGGCCTCGAGTGGCCGCCGTTCAACGCCGACATGCGCTCACGCGGCCTCGTGGTGGCGGGCGGCCAGGACAAGCTCGCCGGTCGCATCCTGCGCTTCGGGCACATGGGCATGGTCGAGCCGGCGGACCTGGCCGAGGCCGTGCGGGTGATGGGCGAGACGCTTCGCGACCACGGCCACGCCGTCGACCCCTCCGCGGCCGCGGAGGCCAGCATGACCGCCGCCGGCGCGACCGTCGAGGGCGTCGCCACGGCGCGGTGACCGATCGCCTGGTCCTCGTGCGCCACGGCGTCACCACCTGGAACCGCGAGGGTCGCTTTCAGGGCCGCATGGAGGCGCCCCTGGCCGATGAGGGCCGGCTCGAGGCTCGCCTGCTCGGCGAGCGCCTGGCCGCGGACCCGGACCCGATGGTGCTGGTGACCTCGCCCCTCGGCCGGGCGCACAAGACGGCCGAATTGATCGCGGCCGCCGTGGGGACCTCCGCCATCCGGGACGACGAGCGGCTGGTCGAGATCGGACAGGGCGAATGGGAGGGCCGCACCCACGACGAGCTGGCCCGCACGGAACCCGCGCGCTACGCCGCGTGGGCGACGACCGACCAGGAGCCCCCCGGTGCGGAACTGGTCCAGGACGCCCTGCTGCGGGTCGCCCAGGCGATCCGCGACGTCATCGCCACCGATGCGCCGGCCGCGTGCGTGGTCTCGCACGGTGGCATCCTGCGGTTGGCGGCCCGACACCTGCTCGAGATGGATGCGTCGCGCGCGTGGGCGATGGACGTGGACAACGCATCAGTGTCCGAGCTGCGACGCGACGGCGCGGAGGACCCGTGGCGCGTGGTGCGCTGGAACGACACCGCGCACCTGCTGGGGCGTACCCGGCAGCATGTCGACGAGGCTGAGGGGAAGCCGCTGGCGCTCTAGCCCTGGCCGGCTTCCGTGGGCCTCCGATGGCCCCGGGCCCCGAATCTTGCCAAAATCTCGCCAGGTCCCCCTGAGCGTCGGTTGCGC
>JAPSGM010000185.1 GCA_031177555.1 Chloroflexota bacterium | reverse complement strand
ATGGCGCGACCGGTGAAGTCCCCGGCGAAGCACGTCCGCCGCCAGCGGTGGGCGCCGAAGAAGCGCTGCTCGAGCCGGCCATCATCGGTCCGGGCGAACTCGCAGCCCCAGTCGGCGAGCTCCTGGACGGCCGCCGGGGACTCCCGCGCCAGCATCTCGACCATGCGCGGACCGCCCAGGAAGTAGCCCTCGCGCAGGGTATCGGCGAAGTGCTGCTCCCACGAGTCCTGTGGGTCGCGCGTGCCGAGTACGGCGTTGATGCCGCCCGAGGCCAGCACGGTGTGCGCGTCCATCAGCGGGCGCTTGGCGAGGATGCGTGCCTCCACGCCCGCCTCGGTGGCCGCGATGGCGGCGCGCCAGCCGGCCGCCCCGCTCCCGATGACCAGGACGCTGGCCGTCTCCGTCCGGTGCATGGCCACAGCCTACGCCGCCGGGAACTCGGGCGAGTGTGGCGGATCGGCGGCGAGCTGGATCGCCACTTCCGGCGCGGCCTGGACGTACGCTTGGTCCACGCGCCTCCCCGGCACCGATGACGTCGCGCGCGTGAAGGAGGGCGACGGCGGGGACCTCGTCCTGCTGGGCAGCGGCGAGCTGGCTCGGTCGCTGGCGCGAGCCGGCCTGGTGGACAGCTACGTCCTCCTCGTCCATCCCATCGTGCTGGGGTCCGGAACGAGGCTGTTCGAGCCTGGGCTCACGCCATCGGCGCTGGAGCTGACCGGCACGCGTACGTCATCGACCGGCGTGATCATCGCGTCGTATCGCGCCTCCCCGCGCGCCGGAGGAGACCGATGAGCGAGGGCAGCCCGGCCGGTCAGCCGAGCCGGGGCAGTCCGGAAGGTCCCAGCGCGGCCAGGTCAGCTGCCTCGCGGGTGTAGCGCACGAGCGCATCGGCAGGGATGGGGTCGCCCGGCTCGTAGGTGACGAACCGGACCTTCCGCAGGTCGAGGTGAGCGTCGACCAGCAGCCCTTCGGGATCCGACATCCAGACGCCGTGCTCGAACCCGAGGTGCACGTGCTCGGGCTCAGGAGTGACGAACGCGAAGTAGCGCGTGCTCCGGCCCGCCGGGACGTCGTAGCCGATCAGCCGCCAGCCCGGTCGGACACGCTCCATTGCCTCGGGCACCGCGTCGCGGACCACACGGCGCAGGCGCCCGGCGATGTCACGAATATCCGCGGGATAGCCGGAGAGAAAGAGCTCGGGCGGAATCGGTTCCGGCGCCGCCATGCGGTGGATCGTACCGGAGCGCCCGGCCAGCGTCCGGATGCCAAGCTTGCGATGAGGTCATCGCTGGCGGAGCGTCTCCGCTGCCCGGCGCTGCATGCGCCACCCGTACGGGGTGAGGCCCCGCGGCTTGTGCACGTTCATCACGAGGATGACGAGCAGCACCAGCAGTCCGCCGACGGAGTGGAGCAGCGTGCTGTCGAGGCCCTGGAGCCGGTCGGCGGTGGCTGCCGGGTCCGCCGCGACCGCGGCGTATGCCTCGATGGTCTGGATCTCGATCAGGAGCACGATCGTCGCCAGAGCGGTCATCACCAACGAGATGGCAACCCACCAGTGACGGACGAGGCCCCACGTCGTGCCAAGCGAGACGAGGATGCCTGTCAGCAGGGCACCGATCGCCAGCGGACGGATGACGGCACCGGCGATTAGGCTCATGGCGGCGTATGCGGCGCGAAGCGTGGCCGGCTCGTCGCTCGTCGCCGTGACCAGGTCGAACGGGAGGTAGGCCAGGATTGCACCGACCCAGCCGACCGACAGCGCCAGGTGGGTCGCCAGGACCGCCCTGCGCTGGCCCGGCGCCAGTCTCACAACCCGGATGCGAGCCGGATCGCGGCGGACTCAAGAGGGCCACCGTGCCGCTGCGGGCCGTGCGGCCCACCCAGCCCGGTCACCAGGGCGAGCCCGATGAGAAGCGCGAGTACCACGGCGATCACGGCGAAAGCCTTCACCCAGCCCGGCGTGCCGGGGTAACGGTCGGAGGGTGGCTGGTCGGTCATGGGCCCTCTTTCAGGCGGCGGGGTCACCTTGAGTTTACGAAACACTATGTCTACAGTCAATGACATAGTGCCTAGTTCGGGTGTACGCTGCGCCGATGCCGAAACTCTGGAGCGCGACGGTCGCCTTGCACCGCGCGGCCGTCCGAAACGCCATCCTCGACGCTGCAGCCTCGGTCGTCGCCGAGCGTGGGGTGCGGTCGTTGACCATGGCGGCCATCGCCGAGCGCGTCGGGATCGGCCGAGCCACACTGTACAAGTACTTCCCGGATGCGGATACCCTCCTCAGGGCCTGGCACGGCCGCCAGGTGGCCGGCCATCTCGCGGACCTAGAAGCCATCCGCAACCGGCCCGGAGAGCCCGGCGCCCGATTGCAGTCGGTACTCGAACGATTCGCCGATGCAGCGCACGCGGGACGCGGGAGCCATGACGCCGAGCTTGCGAGCCACCTGCACCGAGACGAACGCGTCATCGCGGCACGTCACCAGCTCCACAGGCTGCTGGCGGCGCTCATCGACGAGGCGGCCGGCGCCGGTTCGGTCCGGGCCGACGTGCCGCCCAACGAGCTGGCCGCCTACTGTCTGTCGGCGGTTTCCGCCGCCGATGGCATGTCTTCCGCCGCGGCGCGACGCCGGCTTGTGCTCGTCACGCTCGCCGGTCTGCGGCCCCTGACCGATGCGCCGCGAGGGTCAGGCGGCCGCAGCGTAGCGGGCTAGGATCAGCTGCGAGCCGTCGAGGACGCGGGCGTCGAGCAGTCGCAGGTCGGTCCGCGGCCCGTCGAAGAGCGGAATCCCTTCTCCCAGGAAGGCGGAGCCGATCATCAGGTGCAGCTCGTCGACCAGACCGGCACGCAGGAGGTCATTCCACAGGACGTGGCTGCCAAACATCAGGATCTCGCGGCCGGGGCCGCTCTTGAGGTCGGCGACGGCCTCGTGCGCATCAGTCAGGCGGACGATGCGGGTGTTCATCCACGGCGCGAGGTCCGCATCGGTCAGGCTGTCGGAGACTACGACCTTGTCGATCGCGTTGTTCAGCCTCGAGATCTCACGCTCGACCGGCCGCGCGTCGGGATTGTCGGCGATGGACGGCCAGTATCCCTTGAAGCCCTCGAACGAGCGGCGGCCGAGGAGGAGCGTGTCGGCGGCGCGCAGCCGGTCGGCATTGTAGTCGTCGAAGGGCGCGTCGAACGGCATGACCATGACGTTGTCGTCCGGGCCGGAGTAAAAGCCGTCGACCGAGGTGATGTTGCAGACGATTAGCTTCCGCATCACGGCACCCAACCACACTCAGTCCGTGACCGCAATGGGCGCCACCAGAGGGGCTTCCCCCTCGGCAGGCGGCTCCGGCCTCGGGGGCACCTTCCAGAGGGCTGCCGCCGCGGCAATGGCGGTCACGATCGCGCCGAGCGCCGCGACCACGGCGACCAGGTGCAGCGCGTCGACGAAGGCAACCTGGGCCGACACGACCACCGCCGAGGCGAGCTCGCCCGGAAGCGTCTGGGCGATGGATATCGCGCCGCCCAGCGTGTCCCGCGCGGCATCGGCGACACCGGCCGGGAGCCCTGGCGGGAGCGTGTCGGCGACCTCGGCCCGGTAGAGCGCGGTGCCGATGCTGCCGAGGATCGCGATCCCCAACGCCCCGCCCAGCTCGCCGCTCGTCTCGGAGATTCCTGTGGCGGCGCCCGCCTGCTCAGGCGGCGCGCTGCCCACGATGAGCTCCGTGGCCAGCGTGATCACCGGGGCCAGGCCCAGCGCGATCACCATCGAGGCGGCCGCGATCAGGAGCAGGCTCCCGGTGCCGCCGTCGACCGAGAGGCCGATGAGCATCGCAGTCCCGACCGCTGCGATGGCCATCCCGGTGCCCATCACCACCGACGGGCGGAATCGGTGGATGACCCTCGGCGCGATCGTGGACCCGATGATGAACCCGACGGCCGAGGGCAGCGACCAGAACGCCGCCACCAGAGGCGTCAGCCCGAGGACGAGCTGCAGGTACTGCGCGATGAACAGGAAATAGCCGACGACCACGAAGATGCCGAGCAGGTAGGTGCCGAGCGATGCGCTGAAGGCGCGGATCCGGAACAGGCTGACGTCGATGATGGGCGAGGCGAGGCTGCGCTGACGTCGCACGAACGCAAACCCGAGCAACAGCCCGGCGACGATGGACAGGACGGGCACGGCGGAGATGCCGTCCTGCGCGATCTGTTTCAGCCCGAAGACGACGCCCAGGATGGCGAGCAGGGACATCGCCGCGCTCAGCGGGTCCAGGCGCCGGGCGTTTGGGTCCCTGTACTCGGGCAGCGTGCCGGGCCCGAGGATGAGCAGCAGCCCCATCACCGGGACGCCGATCAGGAACACCGATCCCCACCAGAAGTACTCCAGGAGGACCCCGCCCAGGACGGGGC
>JAPSGM010000184.1 GCA_031177555.1 Chloroflexota bacterium | reverse complement strand
CGCCGAGCACCTGGCCGTCCATCACCAGCGCCGCACCGATGGGGATGCCGCCCTCCTCCAGCCCGTCGCGGGCCTGCTGTTTGGCGACCTCCATGAAGGCCCTGTCTTCCACCCGGTGACCATACCCGCTCCGAGGCGGCGGCAGACCCGACTTGCGACGGCTCGTAGACTGCTCGCGTGACCGACAAGACGCCGAAGCGCCCGCCCAAGAAGAAGAAGCCCAAGAAGTAGGGTTCGCTGTCCGCTACTCGACCGGAAAGGCCGGCGGGTAGTGGACGGTGCCGCGCAGCCCGGCCGTCCAGCCCGGGAGGCGCAGCGCGAGCCAGGCCTCGTCCGGCCATGAACGCGGCGGCTCGACGCCGATGGCGCGCGCCGGCTCGAAGCCGAAGCGCGGGTAGTAGTCCGCGTGCCCCAGCAGAGCGACCAGTGGCAGTCCGTGGCGCCCCGCGACCTCGATGGCGGCGCGCATCAGCTCTGCACCGATGCCTCGGCCCTGCCGTTGCGGCAGGACTCCCACCGGCCCGATGACGCCGATCGGCTCCGCCCGCCCGTGCCTATCCACGAGCATCGCGCGGCTCAGCAGCAGGTGACCGACGATCTGGCCATCGTCGAGCGCGACCTGGGACCCGCCGGGAATCAACCACTCGCTACCCCGCAGATCGTCGACGATGCGTCCCTCCAACGGTCCGCCGAACGCGGCGTCGTGGACGGCGCGGATGCCATCGCCGTCGCCTGGTTGCTCAGGTCGGATCTGGACGCGCAGGGACGCATCGGTCATGCGCGGACGGTAGCGGGCAGCGGGCGTGCTCGCTGGCGATCTTCCCGGACACAGAGCAAGCCGCGTAGCAGCTTTGTTCGCCGATCAGATCGCTGAGCGAGCACCGCGATAGATCAGGAAGTGGAGCGGGAGACGGGGATCGAACCCGCGACATTCAGCTTGGAAGGCTGACGCTCTGCCAACTGAGCTACTCCCGCCCGGTTCGCGACGATTTTACGCTCAGGAAGAGCGTGCGGCGCGGTAGGCGCGCGCCGGGAGAGCTAGTGGCACGCGGCATGCCTTTGCCCCCGTATCGGCACGCCACCGCCTACGGCGGCGGACCAGCTTTAGACAGGGGGATATTCGATGTACGACGCCGCGTCGCCCCGGAGCGACAGCCCACAGCGCAAGTTCTTCCGAGTCACCGACAACATCCCGGAAGAAACGTGGTATTGGCTGGCCCTAGCGTCCATCGGCGTGTCAGCAACGCTCAAACTGGCTGACAAGAGCGACTGGGCCCTGTTCGTCGGACAGTGGCCACCGACCTTCATCCTGTTCGGCCTCTATCACCGCCTGATTCACCCCAGCACGAAGCCGTAGTGGCATCCCTCGGTGCCTGGTGACGCCGCTCGATTCCGTCGAGCGGACCCACTGGCTACGCCAAATACACGTATCGACTGACGAGGGCGCCGTTCTTGCCACTGATGATGCACGGGGACCCGCAGCACGTACTCGCATCAACGAGTCCCGCCGGCCGGCGAGGAGCAATGCTCGATGGGATCACAAGCGATACTGATCTAGCGCTTCAGGTCCGATCCGGAAACCGCGACGCACTGGCCGTGCTTTACGACCGTCATGCCCAATTGGCTCTGGCGGTGGCATCGCGAATCGTCGGCGGGCGGGATGAAGCGGAGGACGTCGTCCACGATTCGTTCGTGGCGGTATGGAGCAAGATCGGCCGGTTCGATGCGCAGCGGGGATCTCTGCGCGGCTGGCTCATGACTGTGGTGCGTAATCGCGCCATCGATCGCGTCCGAGCCAGGCGCGCGACGATTGACGTCGAGGACGCAGATGAGTGTTCGCTCCTGCGCACGGGACCCAACCCGACGTTTGAAGCTGTCCTGCAGTCGGTGTCGAAGGACGAGGTGCGAGCGGCGCTCGCGGCTCTGCCGCCCGAGCAGTTGCAGGCAGTGGAGCTCGCATACTTCCGGGGCTACACTTACCGCCAGGTCGCGGAGCTTACGGGGGTATCCACGGGAACGACCAATGGGCGCCTGCGACTGGCGTTGAGCAAGATGCGGGTTGCCCTTGCACAAACCGCCGCGGGATCGGAGATGCAGCGCTGAAGGCCGGCCTTCCGCTTCAATGTCACACCGTCGATGACCTCGCGGCCGCTTACGCCCTGGGCGCCGTGGAACCGGGCGAAGAGCTCGCCATCGCTGTGCACCTCTCCAGCTGCAACAGCCCGCACACCGAGGCTCGATCGCTCGCCGCCGTAGCCAACCTGCTGCCGGCCGCATTGGAGCCTGTGGCGCCATCGGTGCAGCTGCGTGACCGAGTGATGTCGACCGTGGCAGCCACGCCTCAGGCGCATTTGGCTCCCACCATCCGCCCGGATCGTCCGCTGGCGCGGGACGCTTTAGCCCGGCCACCTTGGTGGCGTGTGACCTCGCTTGCCGGGGCACTTGCCGGAGCCGGTCTGGCCGCCGCCCTGGTACTTGGCGCATGGGGGCTATCGCTGAGCGGGGAGCTCACTGCACGTGATGAGGCACTTAGTCTGATCGCGACGGCCGATGCCATCCATGCCGCCTCCGGTGATGCCGGCTCGGGCTGGCTGATCGAGCGCGGAGCACAGGCTCTGTTCGTTGCGTCCGACCTTGAGGATTTGCCTGTCGCGCACCTGTATGAGCTTTGGCTGATTGATGCCGACGGTCATCCGATGGCGGCTGGCACCTTGACTGACATTTCCGGCGTGGCGCTCGTCAGGTTGGATCAGGAGCTCGGCGCGGCCGTCACGTTCGCAATCACCATCGAACGGCGCCGTGTCGAGGCCCCGACGGGCGCACCTGTGCTCGTCGCCGACCTCGAGTCCTGAAGGCGACCCACTCTGTCGTGATGCACTCGTGCATCACCGTGATACGCATTGGACCCCTCGTCGTATAGCCGGTGTGGGGATGTCCTGGTCCGCTGGTGGCTGGGCTCGAACACGAGAGACGGGCAGTGGCTCGTCCCCATGTCCAGCCCGAGCGTTACACCAATCCACCGAACTGGATCAGGAGACATCATGCGTAAGTTCCTCATACCCTTGGTCAGCGCGGGCCTCGTGCTCGGGCTGAGCGTTGCACCCGCGGCCGCTGCCGCGCCGGGCGAGCCGGCCATGGTCATGGTCATGAAGCACCAGTGCGACGAGTCGATTCAGTCCGAAGCCGACTTCGAAGCACTGGAGGCCAAGGCCGCGACCAACCCCGAAACGCCGATGGACGTTCCGTCGCTCGGCGCCACGGCGGAAACGGTCCTGGCCTGCCCGGTGGTCGTGCAGCCCGGCGACGGTCAGACCCCTGACGCGGTCGGCGGCGGCGAGCAGTCGTTCGACTTCAGCGTTCAGGCCGACGGCACCAGCTGGACACTGACCCAGGACGCGACCTTCAGCGGCGACAATGGCTTCGACACACCGGTCGAGGACTTCGCATGTGAGTCTGACATCGGTTATGACGCCGACCGCAGCGGCACCATTGACGAGGACGTCTGCCTCGACTTCAGCAGCTACTCGTTCGCCGATGTCCCCGAGGGACAGGTCACCGTTACCGAGACCAGCGCGCCGGACGGCACGCGATTCGGCACCGTGCGACTGACTCCGCCGGAGCTCAGTGATGACGCTGCCATCGGCCTGTCATTTGATGCTACCGGCCGGATCAGCTTCGACTCATCCGCCGATGGCGACGAGATGGTGATGCTCCACGTCTACAACTTCGTGGGCGAGAAGATGCCCGACGCGGCCATGTCCGCACCTGCCACGGGCGTGACGCTGCCCTTGACCCTGCTCGGGCTCGGAAGCCTCCTAGCAGCGGGCGGGACGGCGCTCGCGGTTCGCCGCGTGCGAAGCTAGTCCCACTACTCCCGTATGACGAGGGCCCGGCGCTTGCCGGGCCCTCGCAGTTTCAGCTGGTCTGGATGGCTGCCGAAGCCTGACCGGCGGTGTCAGCGGGTGCCAACAGTCATGTTGCTAAGCTGGCCCGCCCGCTTCTCCTCAAAGCGGGCCGCCTGCTGGTCTAACTGCACGAGAAACCGTCCCAATTCGGCGCGGCGCTGCTCCGCTGAAGGAGTCAAGTCCTCTAGCTCAAAGATGCGCCAGTGATTGAGTAGCGGCCAAACGACATCGTCATGGTGGACGCGCAGGTCGTAGATGCCCGCTCTCGCGATCTGGGCCGCCTTCCGCGTGAAGTTTTCCATGCCGGCTCCCGGCATTCGGAAGCCGATCACCTCGTCGGCAATCGCATGCACGGCGGCCGACGGATCGACCCTGATGGCCTCGGACAGCACGTCGCGGTAGAAGACCATGTGCAGGTTCTCGTCAGCGGCAATACGGCCCATGATGCGGTCGGCTACAGGGTCGCTCGAGTAGCGTCCCGTGTTGCGGTGGCTGATGCGGGTCGC
>JAPSGM010000383.1 GCA_031177555.1 Chloroflexota bacterium | reverse complement strand
GGGGCGCGGCAATCGGGCCCGGTTCATCAGTTCATCTTCCGTCCGAGGGCCGACCGGCGAATTCATCCTCCGCACTCATCGGCTCATGACCAAGATCGTCCAGCTGGTGGGAGCCCTGCTGGGGACCCTGTTCGGGTTCGGGCTGGGACTCCTGATTCTCGAGCGCGCCGGCTCCATCGTCAGCGTGGCGAACCGTCCCGCCTTCCTGATGGCGGTCGTGACGGCATCGCTGCTGTTCGGCTACTTGGCGATTCCCTACATCACCGTGTACCCGACCCGCTGGGCCGTCGACCGGATCGCCAACGCAGGCGCCGCCGAGTACGCGCTGGGAGTGGCCTCGGTGGTGGTCGGGCTGCTCATGGGCCTGCTGGTGGGCGTTCCGCTGTCGGCCCTGGGCGGCACCGCCGGCGCGATCCTGCCGCCGGTGGCCGCGATCCTGCTGGCGCTCGCGCTCCTGTGGATGACGATGTACAAGCGGGACGTGCTGCTGCCCGCGGTCGCCGGCATCCTCCCGGGCGGCGGTCGCTCGAAGAGTCCCGGGCAGGTTGCGATCGACACGTCGGCGGTCATCGACGGTCGCATCGTGGACATCGGGCGGACCGGCTTCATCCTCGGCACGCTGGTGGTGCCGCGCTTCGTGCTCGACGAGCTGCAGCGCATCGCCGACTCGCCGGACGCCCTGCGGCGCAATCGCGGACGGCGTGGGCTGGAGATGCTCACGGCGCTCCAGAAGGACTCGGTCTCGCCGGTGCACGTCAGCGAGGCGACCTACCCGGAGGTCGACGAGGTCGACGCCAAGCTCATCGCGTTCGCCCGTGACACCGGCGCAGCGATCCTCACCAACGATTTCAACCTCAACCGAGTCGCCGAGCTGCAGGGCATCAGGGTCCTCAACATCAACGAGCTGGCGAACGCGGTGAAGGCGGTGGTCCACCCCGGCGAGGAGATGAGCGTCCGCATCATCCAGGACGGCAAGGAGCCCGGACAGGGCGTCGGCTACCTGGAGGACGGGACCATGATCGTGGTGGAGGGCGGCATCGGCCACATGAACCAGGAGGTCCCCATCAGCGTCACCCGCGTCCTCCAGACGGTGGCCGGCCGCATGATCTTCGCCCAGCCGCGGGAGGCCACCGAGCGGGTCGCAAGGGACCGATGAGCACGCCGGTCGCGGCCGTGCTCGTCGCGGCCGGCCAGGGCCGCCGCTTCGGCGCCGACAAGCTGTGGCTCGACTTCTGGGGACGGCCTGCCTGGCGATGGAGCCTGGACACGCTCCTGTCCGTGCCCGACATGGCGACCGTGGCCCTGGTGGTGCCGGCAGCCGAGGTCACGCGCTTCACCGATGCCCTGCCGGACGGCGCCGACGATCGGGTCCGTGTCGTGGCCGGCGGCGCGGAGCGGACGGACTCGGTGGTGGCCGGCATCACGGCGTTGACCGCCGATGGCGTCTCCGACGAGACACCGGTGCTGGTGCACGACGCGGCGCGTCCGGCGGCGACGCCGGAGCTGATGGTGCGGGTCGTCGCCGCCATCCGGGCGGGGACCGGCGTCGTTCCGGTCGTTGCGTTGCCCGACTCGCTCAAGACCCTGGACGCGAACCGGATGGTGACCGGCGGCGTCGACCGCGACGCCATCCTCGCCGCCCAGACGCCGCCGGCGGTCATGGCCGCGGCCTCGTCCGTGGCCACGCGGCCCCAGGCGTGCGTCTCCTCCATCGCGGCGCGGATCTGTCGCAGCGTGCCTCCCTGCGGCGTCTGG
>JAPSGM010000382.1 GCA_031177555.1 Chloroflexota bacterium | reverse complement strand
GCGCGGCGGCGTACTCCTCCGGCGATGCCTCCAGCACGTTGGTGCCCTTCCGGTGCAGGATCTCGGCGGCGAGCATCTCCGGGTTCCCGCCCAGCAGGATGTCGGTGCCGCGCCCGGCCATGTTGGTTGCGATGGTGACCGCTCCCGAGCGGCCGGCCTGCGCCACAATCTCCGCCTCCTTCTCGTGGAACTTGGCGTTCAGCACGTTGTGCTTGATGCCGCGCCGCTTCAGCATGTCGGAGAGCATCTCGCTGATCGCGACGCTGACCGTACCGACCAGGACCGGGCGGCCCTGCTCGTGCTCCTCCACGATCTCCTCGACGACCGCGTCCCACTTGCCCTTGTGCGACCGGTAGACGAGGTCGGCGAAGTCGTCGCGGACCATCGGCCGGTTGGTGGGGATGACCACGACCTCCAGGTCGTAGATCTTGGCGAACTCCTCCGCCTCAGTCTCGGCGGTGCCGGTCATGCCCGCCAGCTTGTCGTACATGCGGAAGTAGTTCTGGAACGTGACGGTGGCCAGCGTCCGCGACTCGCTCTGGACCTTGACGCCCTCCTTGGCCTCCACCGCCTGGTGCAGGCCCTCGCTCCAGCGGCGACCGGGCATGAGGCGGCCGGTGAACTCGTCCACGATGATCACCTCGCCGTCCTTGACGACGTAGTCGCGGTCGCGCTTGTAGAGGACCTCGGCCTTCAGCGCCTGGTCGAGGTGGCGGGCCATGCTGAAGTCGCTGCCGAACAGGTTATCGACGCCCAGCCAGCGCTCCATCTTGTCGGTCCCGGCCTCGGTGATGGCGACCTGCTTGAACTTCTCGTCGACGATGTAGTCCTCCTCGGCCTTCAGCCGGGGGGCCAGGCGGGCGAACTGCTGGTACTTGTCGGCCGATTCCTCGGCCGGGCCGGATATGATGAGCGGCGTCCGCGCCTCGTCGACCAGGATGTTGTCCACCTCGTCGACGATCGCCATGAAGTGGCCGCGCTGCACCCGCGCCGACAGGTCGATGACCAGGTTGTCGCGCAGGTAGTCGAAGCCAAACTCGTTGTTGGTCCCATACGTCACATCGGCGGCGTAGGCCTCCTGCCGGCTGACGGGGCGCAGGTTGCGCAGCCGCTCATCGGTCTGCGGGTAGTCCGGGTCGAAGACGTAGGCGGCGTCGTGCTGGATGGAGCCGACGCTCATGCCCAGGACGTGGAAGACCGCGCCGATCCACTGCGCGTCGCGCTTGGCCAGGTAGTCATTGACGGTCACCACGTGCACGCCGCGGCCGGTCAGGCCGTTCAGGTAGGCGGCCAGCGGTGCGACGAAGGTCTTGCCCTCGCCGGTCTTCATCTCGGCGATGGCGCCCTGGTGCAGGACCATGCCGCCCAGCAGCTGCACGTCGTAGTGGCGCTTGCCGAGCGCCCGACGCATCGCCTCGCGCACGGCGGCAAAGGCCTCCGGCAGCGCGCCGTTGAGCGCCGCGTCGATCTCCCGCCGCTCCCGCTTGCGCTGCTCCTTGCGCTCCTCGGAGTGCCGCGCCGGGTCGCCGCCCACGAGCTCGGTCTCCTCCTCCTCGCCGGGCGGCACCGCGCGCTGCTCAATGGGGATCAGCAGGTCGCCCAGCGCATCGCGCAGGCGCTGCCGGAGTGCGTCCGTGCGCGCCCGCAGCTCGGCATCGGTGAGGGCCTGGAACTCGGGCTCGAGCGCGTTGATCTGCGCCACGAGCGGCTCCAGCCGCCGGACCTCGCGATCGTTCGAGTCCGTCAGGCGGGAGA